>NZ_JBJPHS010000034.1:0-59629 GCF_052939495.1 Phormidesmis sp. 146-12
CCGCAATGGTCATCTTTTGCCTTAAGCTGTGGTCAACTTATTATTAAAATCACAAGTTGAGAAAACAAGCGAATGGGTCGTTCTGTCAGCCGAATTTGTATGAAGTGTGCCCTACTGCCCGTTGAGGAAGCGAAAGCTCAACATTGCTGGAATCCAAACGTGTGCCATCGGCGACGATCGCATTATCGCAATCGGCAGCAGAATAATGAGAAGCGCCAGCAAGAGCGACGACTTGCAAGTAAAGCAGTTCCATCACTGAATCCAGATCAACCGCTTGAAGTCACGTTACCCGAACCGGAAACCCTGGCAGCTTTTCTGATGTTCGTCCGGCGCAATCCAGGTGCTCCCATTCATGCGATCGGGGCAGAGGTTTGGCAGCAAGGACGGCTGGCAGGGCGAATTCAACTTCAGCACACCGTAGGAATGCGTGGCCCCGACCTTAACGCCTATCTTCAGCAAATGCAACAGAAGCTACAGGAAGCCTTTGATATTGAGCGGTTTGAGGATACGTTTATTGAGATTCAACCAGAGGATTGCCCGATTCATCCCTGTCCTTTGCGTCCTGCCCCTGCTGCCAATCCAACTGAATTGCGATGAGGAAATGCCATGAAGGGAACTCAGTTGGAACTCGATTTACATCAGGCACTGGCAGATCCACCCACCGCTGACTTAAAGCAACTTTGGCAGGTATTGGAGGAGGCATTGCAGCCTTTGCCAAAATATCAACAGCTTCAGATTGCTGGAGATGCGATCGCTCAAATTGTCGAAGTAGTTTGCGGTCGCGCACAGCAAATCTTAGATGGGCTTGAGCATTCTCAGCATTCACTTCAGACAGAACCTCAGATAAAAATCTGCTTAAGTCGCGAGTTTCTTGAACCATTTATTCGTCAGTCAGTTAGTCTGAATCTCGATCAACTCCTTGTCCCACCGACCAACCGTCAGCGCGAAAAAGGAATTCAATCGGTAGTCGAAGAATGTAACAAGGAAGCACTCCTCTTAATGCTGGACGAAGAGCAAGCCAAGCAGCAAGCACTAGCGGTTGCTCATGCCGAAGCCGTAGAAGACTGGAGTACTCGGTTACGAGAGTTTTTTATACAAACAGACAAGCCTGCTTTGCTGAACGAATTGGTTCAGGACTTACAGATGGACTGGGTTGAGGTCTGGTTGGGTTTACTGTTGGGTGGCTTTAAATTAGAGCAGCAAGGTGAATTTTACGACGCAAAAACAATTTTGTGTGGGGTCGCTTAAGCAAAGCGTCCGTTCAGCTTTAGCCTAAAACTGCTGCCTGAATCCGTATTTTGAAGCCTATATAAACTGACAGTGAACAGGGAATTGGTCTCCACGCTATCATTTCATCCCATAAAGTTTCTTCAACTCTCCAATCATCTGACATACTAAACCTTAGTTGCTGTAGTCAACGTCATGGCATACAAAATTGCGATTTTCAATATGAAGGGAGGCGTTGGTAAGTCTGCGACTGCAACCAACTTGGCAGACGGACTCTCCCGATTTAAGGGAAAAAAGGTCTTATTAGTCGATATCGATCCACAGGGAACCTCCGGTGCTTCACTCGGTATTGAAATTTGGAAGCTAGAAACCCAACTGAAGGATGTGCTTCAGAGCGAGACAGCCGCTGAGCGCAAAAAACTTCTCAAGCAAGCGATCGTCCCCGTTTGCGATAACCGAGTCGATGTTCTACCCTCCAACATCCTGCTTGCTGTCGAAGAACTGCAAATCTCGGGATTGCCGGGGCGAGAAAATCTTCTGAAGCGATTGCTGGCTGAGATTGATGCCAAGTATGATTTTATCCTGATTGATTGCCCACCTAACATAGGAGTCTTTTCAATCAACGCCCTCAAAGCCAGTGATGGAGTGATCGTCCCAGTTGATATGAGTTACGTGGGACTGTTAGGCGTTCAGGGAGTGGAGTATGCTTTTAATCTGGTCAAAAACTTTCTGGATCACGACGTGAAGTTGTTAGGTGTGCTTGCAACGAAGTTTGATGGACGGCAAAAGATTGGCAAGGACGTGTTGATTTATTTACAAGAGCATTTTAAGGCAGCCATGTTTAAGGTGATTATTCCTACAACCGTCCGGATTTCCGAAGCTCCCAGCTTTGGCATTTCAATCTTTGATCATGATCCTAAAGGAACAGGCTCAAAAGCTTATAAAGAGCTGATCAATGAAATGCTCAAACGGCTTTAGCAGTTGACACAGGTTCGATCATTTCTTTTTCCGACAACGTTGTCGGAAAGATATTCAGGAGTTGTAGGGTTTTATGTCTAAACGAGGTCTCGGTACTAATCCTTTCAAAACAAGCTCTGTAGCAAGTATTTTTAGCCCAACAGAGCATCTCAGCGTGGAAGTAAAGGACGCAACTAGCGTTAGTTTAGCCAGCATCCAACTACCAGCTCAACAACCCCGCCGCTATTTTGACTTGCAAAAACTTCAGCAGTTGGCTGAATCGATCAGGGTGCACGGCATTTTAGAGCCACTGTTGGTTCGTCCAATTGCAGGCGATCGCTATGAGTTGGTCGCTGGAGAACGACGCTATCGGGCAGCGAAGGAAATTGGATTACAGGAAGTTCCTGTAGTTATTCGGGAACTCAGTGACTTACAGGCAGTTGAACTGGCACTAATTGAAAACCTACAGCGGGAAGACCTTAATCCTGTGGAAGAAACAGAAGGAATCCTTACTTTGTTAGGTGCCAAGCTGGACATGCCGACCAGTGAAGTCTCTCAGCTTCTCCATCGACTTGCAAAACGTGGTTCCGACAACGTTGTCGGAAGTGAAGAGACGCTAGAGATCGTTGAAGCAATCTTTCAAATTGTAGGCAAGATGAGTTGGGAATCCTTTGCTACTCACCGTTTACCTCTACTAAATCTGCCACAACCAGTTCTTGAGGCACTTCAAGCAGGCAAGATTGAGTACACGAAGGCAAGGGCATTGGCACGAGTAAAAGATCCTGAGGTATTAAGTGACCTCTTGGAGCAAACCACGACAGAACAGTGGTCACTGAATCAGATTCGGACAGCGATTAATGAGAAAACTAAATCTGCCACGTTAGAAGACACAGAACTGAAGCAAAGATTCAGCCAAGTTTCTAAAACATTGAAATCGTCTACAGTTTGGGAAGATCCGAGTAAACGCCAGCGACTAGAGCAATTGCTCGACGAGCTTCAACAGCTAGCCAAGGGGGAGATTTAGGCAGTTGGCGTCACTGCTAATAGAACATAAGATTTATTCCTCGGGTCAATAAATCATTAACCACTTGGCTAACAGATTGCTGCCTTCAAACCAGTACCGAGACATCAATGAATTTTAGATTTTTATTTTTTCAACTTTTGAAGCACCCCGATTAGAATGACTGGGTTCAAGGAGTTGGCTGTTGAGTACTGTCTGCTCAGGAGCGTACTGATTACCATCCCAACTGTAGACGACCTGCCGAAGCTGATTTCCTTCAACCTGATTGGCAATAAATGAGGGCATTTCTTTTTCCTCATACTGAGCCAGTAACGGAATGTGTTTGGGGAGATTGGGAGACAGATAGCTGCTCCACACCAATCGATACTGGGTATGTTGCTCAAGATATGCTGCAAAGAGGCATCCCAACTGACCACACAGTTGAGGGGATTGGGAGAAGTTGAAGAAAATAATTCGCCCTTGCTTACTCTCCATCTGGGTTGCCAGCACTGGCAGTTGTCCCTCTTGATCGGGAGGGGTCGATGTAATTTGTTGAACAGCAGTCTGGATAACTTCTTGAGGAACAACTCTCTGAGCCTCTGTCCAGTTCAAAGGTTTGCCGTTTAGTGCCAATGCTTTGCTTGTGCATCCAGCGAGTCCAAGGGTGGTGATGAGTAGAGCGATCGCCACACCAACCCGAAATAGAAGAGCAAATCGTACCCAGAATTTTGGGACTGGTGGGAAGGGTGGAGCTTGAGTCGCTTGAGTAGTTTGAGTCACAGTTACTGCTCCTATTGCTCGTAATTACGCCACTTGGGATCAATTTGAGTCAGCAGTCGTTCAGCGATCGCCTGTGGTACACCAGATTGTTTCAATCCGCCCAGTCCCAACCAGCCACCCCCGTGAGTGAGAATTTTCCAGGTTCCAGCTTGCTTTTGCAACAGCGCCTGACCACCGGCTTCGCCTTCAACCCAGGACACCAATGCATAGCTAGATGCCACTGCAATCTTTCGCACTTTGAACTGTTTTGATTTGCCTAACTGCTGCTGGACGACTTTTTTGACAATCGCTTGATCAGAGCTTTGAGTCATTTGAATTGGTTGAGATGCAGTTGCTTGAGTGGGGTGTATCCAGGGTTCAATAGCAATCGTGGTCGCGATCGCCGCCGCAAACAGCAGTATGAAGGCTATTTTGGTATATCGAGTCATTGGTTTCTCCTTACTTGGTTACTCGGTAAATTTCTTCTGAACCGCCATATTGGTCATAAGCACCATCAAAAGTGCGGCTGGATTTCCAACGAAATGAGGCACGACTAGACGAGTTGGATAGGACTTCAGAGCATCCATCTTTGAGACAAATTCCAATATGGCGTTGATCCTTAGCAATGATAATGTCACCCGCTTTTGCTTGCGCAGCCAATATCTTCTGCCCTCTGTTTGCTCTGAGGTCATCCACGACAGACGGAACATAGTTCGGATTTGCTCCAAGGGGACGAATTCCCGCCTCTGCCAACACTTTATTGACTGTCCAAGCACAGGCATTGGCACCGCCATCGGGTCCAGCAGAGGTGTTCATTCCGAAAAGTTGTTTAGTGGTATTAGTGATTTTGGTGTTCACTCCATTGACAGCTTTGCTAGAGCCTTTTCCAATTGCTTTGGTCTTGGTTAAGGCAGTCGTTTGGCAGTTCCCTTTGCCATTCGATTTGTAATAAGTTCTAGCTTTAGTGCCATAGGCAGCCAGCGACAACTGCCCTGATGCATCGGAACTACCCCCATCAACCGCTGAGTAGTCTCCACCAAAGTGTTTTTGGGCAACTCGTTCAAGCAGGCGATCGCCCGTGAAAGGCTGCTCAGTTTTAGGATCAATTTCTCTAGCAGTAGTAGTGAGTTTGTCAGCAAGCGAATTTTGAAATGCTCGGTCTTGATCTTCCGGTGGGAAGTACTGCATCAGATCAGCAGAGGTCGGTTGGTAACCTCGCTCCACTCGACGCAAAAAAACCTGACCATCAGAGCGGGCAGAAATCAGGTCAGCGGCGTATTCGTTATAGTTCATGAACTGGTACTTGCCCAGTCCTCTCCCGCAGTTGCGTCCTCCATCTGCACAGGTATAGACACCCACAGCGTTGTACCCACCATTGCCTCGACTCTCGATCGCGGCAATCGCTTGCGCCAGTCCCTCTAAATTCAATCCTTGCACAGTTTTACCAGAGCAAAGTGCCAGAAGTTTTCCAGACAGACTGTCATTTCCACCCAAGTTGCCTAAATCACTTGCAGTCTCACCGATTCGGGCATTAGTCGGGGCAGACATTCCAGTAGAAGTCTCTCGCCAGTCTGGAGCACCCACAAAAATAGGGGAGTTTGCTGTGTAACTGAAGAAAGGAATCGGTCCCAGGATATAGGGTGACGAACCGCAGAAGGTGCTGAAACGGAAATACAAGGCTGTATTCACCCGATCGGTCTGCTCATTAGGTTCCATCACCACGACTTTGAATAGTGAACCAAATGGGTGTCTGCCCGTGGGTTCTTTGCCACTATTCACATCCGCTAAACAGCCCTCACCACCATTAACCGTTTGATATTTACCAGAAATCCACTGCTTACCTTCAAAGCTCCCCCGTGTGTTACGTCCCGAATTTTCCAGATCATCGAGTTCCATATAGGCACAGCGGCTTCCACATGCAACGCTGAATCCTTGCTGGTAAGAACCTGAAATGGCGCGATCGCGTTTTGCTTCACCGGGTCCGTAAATCATGTCGATGCGAGCAACCACATTTCCCATTCCATCGAGCGGTTGGGGAAATGCATTCAACGGCAAATCTCCTAGTCCTGGAACTCCGCTCACTTTAGTAGATTGCCAATCTTGAAAATCTTTGAAGGACACTACATCCAAATTAGGAATCGAAGAGATTGGGTATTGACTTAGATTGATGGAGCCAAGTTTTTGGGTGGCGGTAGCCGGATTATTTTCCAGCACTTGCGCGATCGTGCCGTTTTGGTTTCCAGAGACAGCTTTGACTAGATCTCGAATCGGTGGTACTTCACTCACAAACCGGTTGGCAAGTTCGGGGACAACTGCAACCAAATGTCCAAGTTGTTGTTGAGCTACAAGCGTGAAGGCACTGAGAGCAATTTGCTCAATGTCAGTTCTTGTAGACTCTGCCACAGCACCAAGCGTCAGGTTTTCTGCCCCCAGTGCTGGGGCCAAATCTCCAACCCGCAAGAACTGATCCGGAGTTTGCCCTCGCTGCCATTTCACTGGCTCTCCATCGATCGTGACACTACCGTTGCTTTGAATCGGTGGCATATTGGACAAACTGATGGCGCTCCAGTCTGGCGTGAGTAGCTGTTCGCCTGTTCCAATCGTCTGAATTTGAGTCGGCAATCCACTGGTCTCGACTGCCAAAGCAGGATCACTCCAGGTAACTATATAGAGGAGAATGCACATCAGCCCCAACAGCACGGACTGAATTACTCTTGCGAGACAAGCAGGGAATGTTCGGATTCGCTTCATTGCCAGTGGTATGAACACTTCGCTTCTTGTTGTAAGAAACGCGATTCGCTCTACACCTCAGAACAATGGGAGGATTCTCCTTATCCAGATGGGACATCCAGCTACGTCCTCTGCCGATCAGGAGATATTTTCTTAGCCAATTTGTAGGGGAGAATCACTTCAAGCTTTGATTTACTGAATGAGTCGAGAAGCGTAAGTGCAATGGTTGACTCCTCAAGCACTGCCCTGAATAACCTTCCTAATCTTTTTCGAGCAGGCACTCAACTAGTCGCGGTTCAGTCTCCAATCACTGAGCGGCGATCGCTCCTGGAGCAGATCCTATCCTGGACAGATACTCCTCTGCTTTTTTGGAGCGCTGGCTTCAAAATACTTCAGCAGGTTGAACAACTCGACAATAAATTGTTGTTGAGGACCTTCGGCAGCGATCGCATTGATGATATTTTGCAATTCGCCATCAACCGCCACTCCAATGGCTGGTTCATTTTAGAAGGACTCTTGGAGCTTGATGACACTGGTGAATTGAGCGCCGAACAAGTGGCAGAACTGACCGATACTTTTTATGCCCTCCAGCAACAGCCAGACCTCAAAATTGTACTGGTCGATGAGTATGTGCAGTTCCCGATCGAACTGATGGCGCTTATCCCCACACTGGAAAATCTTCTTCCAGAAGGTGAAGCGGTTACTCATCTCGTAGCGGAGTTTTGTACTCAGCATCCTGGCATGGTTGGGGAGCAACGGTTTCTGGTACGTGCCTGCCTGGGTTTGCCGGATGGCGAGTTGCGGTTAGTTCTATCTCGACTGAGCGTAAGCTGTTCCAGCACTGTGGAACTGGCTCAATCCGTACTCGCTTACAAAGTTTCCAAGCTTAAAGGGCGAGGACTGGAGTTCATTGCCCAGCCTGATGTCCCTGTTGGAGGATTGGATCTGCTGGAAGCGGTCTTAGAGCGGGATTGTAGTCTATTATCACCACGCGCTACTCAGTATGGACTGTCACTTCCGAAAGGCATTTTGCTCTGGGGTCCACCAGGAACAGGTAAAAGCCTCTCTGCCAAACATGCGGCGCTCAAGATGGGTGTGCCGCTGATTGCTGCCAACTGGGGTAGTTTGCGATCACCCAAACCTGGACAGTCAGAAAAGAACCTCAATTTTCTGCTTCAACAGTGCTGCATCAACGCACCCGTTGTGCTGTTCTTTGACGATTTTGACAAGGGCTTTGCTGGCTGGAATTCTGATATGGACGGAGGCGTAGAGAGTAGGCTGGCAAACAAACTTCTCACCTGGATGCAGGAACGAATTGAGCCAGTGTACGTGGTCGTCACCTGTAACCGACTAGAGAAACTCCCACCAGAACTAGTCCGTCGTTTTGACACGATCGTCTTTGTCGATCTCCCCCACGCCGGAGCCAGAAAAGAAATCTTTGACCTGCATCTGGCAAAGTACTTTCCAGCATTTCGTGACTCTACCCATTCACCATTGAGCGATCGCGACTGGCGACGACTACTCAAAGCGACTCACCTCTGCACACCAGCCGAGATTGCTCTCATCGTGCAAAAAGCAGCCCAGGAAGCGTTTTATCAAGGTAGACCAGGACACTGCGCGCTGGAAGACTTGTTGTATCAGCGATCGCTAATGGTGCCTGCGATGATTCGAGAAGAGGAAGCGATTCTAGCAATTCGCAACCGCGCATCGTTCGCCCGTCCTGCTGCCTCACCGGACACTAGCCAATGGGCAATGCCGGAGCAACGACTATTTCAGTTCGATAGTGATGCTGCTGCCTCGTAAACGAATCACCTACTCAAGGAGAAACTTCCATGAATGATACCAACTCGAATGGCTATGGCACAGACGATGCTTACGGCTGCTCTGGCTATGATTCACCTGGTTACAAATCTTCTGGCTATGAAGCACCGAGTCAGACACCCCCAGCAAAGCTGGTGGCTTGATGAATGTGACCGCCAAGGGCGGGTGTCCTTGCTGAAGGTGTCTGTGAGTCAATTAGAATCGTCCACTTTGCTCAAACACTTCTTGCTCTCGGATATACCGACGCACCACCTCCTCTTCAAATCCAACGGTTGAGACGGCGTAGCCCCGTGCCCAGAAATTCTCTCCCTCAAAATTGCGCTGCTTGCCTTTGAATCGACGGGCAATTGCAATGGCACTTTTGCCCTTGAGAAAGCCGATCACGGACGACACTGCATGTTTCGGCGGAATCGCAATGCACATATGCACATGATCCACCAGCAAATGTCCTTCGATGATCTGGCATTCTTTTTGACGCGCCAACTCATGAAACACCAGCCCCAAATATTGCCGCAACTCCAAAAACATGGTCTTTCGACGATACTTGGGCACGAAAATCACGTGATACTTGCAATCCCACTTGCTGTGAGAAAGGCTTTGATACAATTCCGACATGTGTTTATCCTCCTACGGTTCGGTTCAAGCCACCGTGGGAGTTACTTTACACGCGCTCAGGAACGCCGGAAACGCTAAAAGCTGTTCAAGTCGCACTGGTAAAACCAGTGGCTTACCTTCTGAGCTACTGACAAGTTACAAATCTCCTGGCTATGGCGACGGCACTGGGTATGGGGCAACAGAGGCTACTGATCAGCAACAGACAAGTTACGCCCCGCTAGACACTTGGACTTCTGGATATCAGGAGAATGTCTACGATCGCGCCAACCTACTGGATACTTCATACCTGGACACGGCTGCTAATCCAAATCCAGATGCTGGGGCATTCGCGCCTTACCAGACATCAACAAATCCTTACAGCTTCACTAATCAAGGATATATTCCACCGCAACCATTACCAAAACCTAAGCCACATAACAAAACCCAATCATCTCCTAATCACGATCTCTATCGCTCTAGCACCTTTGAATTGGAGCTTTGAGTTAATTCTGCATGAAATTTGGAAGGCAGTAAACTCAATTCTAAAAAATCGACGTTGTGAGAGCAAACTTCTATTGCAAAGACACTCGTTATGAATTGAGATCCATTGAAGTCTTACGATTTTGACTTTGAGAAGTTATCAACCAACCAGGCTAAGAGTGAGAGGATTAAAGCACTACAAAATGAGACTAAGGCAACAATCGCATCATTTGGTAGAAAACGGGCAAAGAAACTACCTTGAATACGCGCAATTGGGAGGTCAGGATTGAGACCCGCCATGATGAGCGGAGTTCTACCAGAAATATCCACTTTTAAACCGGTGACCGGTTCAGAAACTTTGAGTGTTTGACCTGCAATCTGAAGTTCTGGAGCTTCATTAGGCTTAGAATGAGCTATTCGTAGACGACGCAGACTTTCAATTCCTGGCGACTGAATCTTCAAAAATTGACCTTCTTCAAGACTGAGTTGCCGCTCTGCCATGCGAATAGTGCCTGTAGTGATTGAAGATTCTAGGACATTTTTACTGAGATCATCGCTTTTTTGGAATTGTTGTTCAAGTTTTACATCTTTAACCTTAATATCCTGCCAAAATGGTTGTTCATCAGAATCAAATAGCTCTATACCAAAGGTTAAGGAGCCGATGATTGGAAGAATAAACTCAGTAGGTTCAAAGCTAAATTCCAAAGGTGTGCTGTCATCCTGTCGGTTTAGACTAGGAAGACGGTAATTCATCAAGGTTAATTGCAGTCTTCCAGTAGAATTGAGACGTAGAAACCCTTGGTTAGAAGACTTCTGTAGCAAGTTAGATTCCAAAGAAAAGGAGAGAAAGCGACTAGAGGGAGTGTAGCTCAGTTCTCGAACTTCTGTAGCTTTCTCTAAGATTAAGTCAATCAAATCGAGATCAGAGCCTTTGGGATTAGTAGAGGCAATCCTCCAATAGCTTTTCTCATCGGGCAGTTCAATCTGTAGCCTTTTAAGCTGCTTCAAGCGGGGTTCCATTTCGCTTTGAAAGGGTTTACTAGCAACCGTATTTTCCAGTGAAATGGTTTGATACCCCTCAATAGTGAGGCTACGGATTTTCCGCAAATTTCTTAGTAAGAGTTGCTCAGGTTGAGTACAAGTAAAGCTGATCTTGGTGACAGTCAAATTACCTTCAAAAACCTGGGGAGCAGGTTGATATCCCCAAAGAAGGAAACAAACTAGCAGCAGCGTGAAAACTAAAACTACTGTGAAGCGTCGATCACTAGCTAGATACCTATAAACGGTTTTGATCCAAATTCTAACTCTCCTCGTGAAAGGCAGAAATAACACCATCCAAATCCACATGGAAACTTGGATCAGGTGTTTACGAATTGTCATCCACGCGTTTATTTTAGCCATTGGGGATCATGCTCAAAGGCAACGTTGATCGAAACTGGTTCAGGAGATCGATCCCCTTGCTCCATTTCAGCATTTACGCGCAGTTCGTAGCGACCTTTTGGCGTATTGCGCCCATCCCATGCAAAACCCTGCTCTCCGGCAGGTTGAAATACTGGTCGAGAAGTACTGTAAGTTACACTACCTTTACTACTAATTTGAAATTTTAGAATCCTGACGCGACGACCGCTGTAGATGACAAAATCATATTTACCAGATGACTGCCCCAACCGAACTGGCAAATAAACAGTTTGAGAACCTAATTGACTAGATGCTAGTGCTCTCAAGCTATTGAGTGAAATTTTTGCTTGCTCCAGGACAAAATTTGACCAATTGAACTTAAACCAAGAACCACTCTCTTGAAGTGAAATAGGATCAAGTTGATAATTTTTTCTAAACGAAATTACCCTTACAAAGGGCTTCTGTGTGGTTCCCTGGTTAGGTACTTGTAGAGTGAGGACACCTCCACTGGGATTGATTTTTCCTACTGCGAAAGAAACTAATGTAAAATCTCCACCAACATTAAAAGGCTTGAGTCCTTCGCAGCGAGGATCATTCTTTCGCAAAATGTAGTTAATAGACTGAGAATCGCCATCTTTACAAGTCTGCGCTTGGGCAGGTAAGTAATTCCAAGCCAGAAACAGGAAAATAGCAGGTAAAACTTTAATGCCCATAGTTATTTCTTAATTCAACCATCCATTTAATTTCTGCTGAATCAGATCAATTGGTATAGCAAGTAAAAAACCACTAGTACTACTTGGTATCTGGTCAGCAGTCTGGGTCTGAGATACTGTACCAATTACTTGACGCTGTTCGTTTAATATAGGGCTACCAGAACTTCCATCACCTTGTACAACATTTTTAATAGTCAAATTATTAGTAGTTGCATTGAGAATCTCACCATTATCTATAAGCAAGCCTGTTGAACTAGTATTTGGATACCCGATAACAGTCACTTTGAGAGTTGCTAGTTCACTACGGTCTGTAGGTAGTTTGGAAATAGGAGATAATGGGATGATATCGTTGGGTAAACCACGCACTTCTAGCAACGCTAAATCAGGATCGTTAAAGCATTGGGCTGCTGCTTGAAATCGTTTAGATGGTTCCCCATAAAGTTTGATCTCGATACGGGAGCTTTGCCGTTTTCGACTGTCCTCACCACAAGCTACATGTCGGTTAGTCACTACCCAAGCTGTATCTCCTACACGTTTGATTAACCAACCTGTTCCCCCCACATTTCCGCCAGAATAATTAATGCTTATTCTAAAAACGGCCCGTTTGACAGATTCCCAGTCCCTACTGGCTTGAACTGGCTTCGGATCTACAGAGGTGCTAGGAATTTTTGAAAGGGCTACTCTCGGCAAATCATAATTGGGATCAATCGCCATTGCCTTACTAAGTTCTTCTCTGGCTTCTAGAAATTTTCCTTGCGATTGAAGAGCTAAACCAAGACCAGTGTGGGCGATCGCATGAGCAGAGACCGCTGAATCCCCCTGAAAATTTGGTAAGCTAATTGCTTTACTGTAAGCAGCAATTGCCTCATCCAATTTTTTCTGTTCTCTTAATGCATTACCCAGATTGGCATAGGCAGAAGTATAGTCATTGACTAGTTGAGTAGCTTTGCGGTAAGCAGCGATCGCACCATCTAATTTTCCTTGCTCCCTCAATGCATTGCCTAAGCCGTGATAGGCAGAGGCATTACTTTTATCAAGTTGAATTGCTTTATGGTAAGTATCAACTGCTTCATCAAATCTTTTCTGATCCATCAGAACATAACCTAAATAAGAGTAAATTTCTCCCGGTTTAACACTAAGAAAAGATAGGTAACCTTGAGTCTTAGAGGGCTTTTCCAATAAGCTCATAGCTATTTGGCATTCTCTGGCTGCTTCTTCGAGTTTTTGCTGTCCACGTAATGCACGACAAAGGTGAAAGTGAGTAATGGAAATATTAGGATCGAGCTGAACTACTTCGCGAAGGATAACTTCGGCTTGAGAATAGCTACGATTGCTCAAAAGTTTAATGCCTGTTATTAGCTTAGTGCTTATGATTTGTAGCCTGGATGATTCCTCTCTTATTCTAATAGTCTCATTGGTTACTCCCTTTATTATCCTAATAGTCTCATCGATGGAGGAAGAGGGTGACGGACTCGATTTCTTTTGGGCAACTGCAATCCGGGGTGTCATTACCACAGCAAGAGCCAAGGAAAACGCAAGAAGTTTTAGGGGCGACATAGTTTATGTGTATTTTAAGCGGGAAGAGATAAACTCACGCTTATATTAGCTCAAATATTGTGTCGTCAGAAAATCTTTGTAAAAGCAGCAATCATACCTGAGTCTGGTCTTATCGCCCACGCAACGAACTCTTGCACATAACGGTAAAAGAAGATTTTCAGCCTCTTAAACTATTCCGTTTGCTTCCTGAGTCCCTTGAGGTAGTAGCTGCGGTACTTCTCGCCATCGCGAAATCGCAGGTATGGATAGGGACCGCATCCGTTAATCATTTTCCATGCAATGTGAGCCGACTTGCCTTTTCGATTGGTGGTCGGTGAAGACATATTGGCTACTTCCTGTCCCTCATCATCCTCTTTGTCCAACGCCTCACGCAGTGCCAGCAATGCCGCAATCAACTCGTCCAGTTCCGGCGACGACAACTGATAGGCGAGTTGCACAATCTCCTGGACAGTTGCGGGATGTTGATCAGATCGGCGTTTTCGAGGCATAAGAGCATATTTTAGGGTGCAAAAAATTCAAAGCTCAGGCGAAAAGAACATTGCGCTGCACCCTAAAAATACCTTGAATGTCAGAACAGCTTATAGGACAAGCATACTGCCCAAAAAAGCTGAAAATTAATTTAGGGTGCACACTCTTCTAAATTTAGATGTACAAAGGGTTTTATTTGCACCCTAAATACTTGTGCTACCGCTACTTATTGCCCTTCACACAATCCCTTCATGAGTGCATTTCCGCCCTGCTGAAAACCTTTACCGAAGTGCAGGTCTAGCTCAACCGATCGAAACGGAGGAGCCACTTTGTTCTTAGCCGCCTTGATTTTGATCTTGATACCATAGCTATTCAAGCCCCGTTGGAGCGTTTGAATGCAGCGAACTTCTAGGCGCATGGAAGCATAGAACCGTAGCGCCCTGCCGCCAGTCGTCGTTTCTGGTGAACCGTAGACCACACCGATTTGATAGCGTAATTGGTTGGTGAAAATTAGGATGCAGTCAGATTGCTTGGCATTGAGTCGAGACGTAAGCCGCCGGAGGGCTTTGCTCATTAGGCTAGAATGCAGCCCAGCCATATAATCCCCGACTTCTCCATTGAGTTCTGCCTGAGGCGTGAGCGCAGCAACTGAGTCCACTACGATCAGGGCGATCGCCCCTGACTCCACCAGCGATTCCGCCACCGACAGTGCCATTTCACCCGAATCGGGCTGCGATACCAGCAGTTTATCGATGTCTATACCCAACGCTTTAGCATAGTCCGGATCAAGGGCATGTTCCGTGTCAATGAAAGCTGCCGTTCCTCCTGCCCGTTGAGCTTGGGCGATCGCGTGGAGTGCCAACGTCGTTTTGCCTGAGCTTTCGGGTCCGAAGATTTCGATGATGCGTCCTTTAGGTAATCCACTTCCCAAAACAGCATCTAATTCTGGGATTCCAGTTGATAGGGTTTCGATTTGCAGGTGTTTGGCATCGCCGAGACGCATGAGAGTGCCCTTTCCCAGTTGGCGATCGAGTTGTTTAATCAATTGCTGGATAGGCTTATCGAGAGTTGAAAGGTTCATAAGATAGAAGGTCCGCATAGAAAAGACCACTCACCCGCAGCAGGGCAAGTGGTCTCAGGATTTGCATGAAACTCGCAACCGTTGGAGCGGTAGCTACAATCTAAGTCGGGTTACTAATGACGACACAGCCCTGTATAGTACAGAAATATTTAGACCAATCAGTATGAGCGACGGGCTATCCAACTTCCGCTACGACGAGTTTCTCCACGACCTGAAGGAGCGCATCCGCAATTCCCAAGTGCGGGCAGCTCTAGCAGTGAATCGGGAATTGGTGTCGCTGTATTGGCAAATTGGTTGCGAGATTCTGAAACGACAGCAGGAGCAAGGCTGGGGTTCCAAGGTGATCGAAAAGCTGGCAAAGGATCTGAAGCGAGAGTTTCCCGATATTTCAGGCTTCTCTCGCTCCAACCTGCTCTATATGCGAGCGTTTGCAGAGGCATACCCGGATGAGCAAATTGTCCAACAGCTTGTTGGACAAATTCCCTGGGGTCACAACGTCCGAATTTTGGAGAGCGTCAAAGACCCCTCGGAGCGGTTATGGTACGTCCGACAAACCATCGAAAACGGCTGGAGCCGGAATGTGCTGGTGCATCAGATGGAAAGCGACCTGTACCACCGCATGGGAGAGGCAGTCACTAATTTCGACCGGGTGCTGCCTCCAGTTCAGTCCGATTTAGCTAACCAGATGCTGAAAGACCCGTACAATTTTTCGTTCTTGAGTCTGAGTAAGGAGGTGCAGGAGCGAGAATTGGAGCGATCGCTCGTCGATCACATTCGCGATTTTTTGCTAGAGTTGGGCGTAGGGTTTTCGTTTTTGGGCAGCCAGTACCCACTGGAGGTAAGCGGCAAGGAATATAAATTGGACTTGCTCTTTTACCACGTTCGCCTGCACTGCTATATCGTGATCGACTTGAAGATGGGCGAATTTGAGCCAGAATTTTCAGGCAAGATGGGATTTTATGTGACAGCAGTAGACAATCTGCTGAGAACAGCGGTAGACCAACCCACGATCGGCATTATTCTGTGCAAAACCAAGGACAAAACAACCGTCGAGTATGCCCTACAACCCGTGCAAGCCCCGATCGGTGTTGCAACTTATCGACTGCGGGATGCGTTACCGGAGCCATTAAAAGGTAAGCTGCCAACTATTGAAGAACTCGAAACCCAATTAAACATTTTGACTGTAGAGGCTGAAAAGGAGGTTCAGGTGGGCGAAGACAATGAATGATTGTTTGGAACCAGCTAATCGTCCAACAAGCTGTTGGATAATTTCCAGCGAAAATCCTGATCTTTTGCTCTACCCGTTCAGACAGGCATGAATTCTTTGATGAGCGCCAGTGTTAAATTGAGGTATGCTATGCCAAACTTTAAGGCAGCTCCAGCAAGGGGGCTGGCACCTGGAGAGAAACGTTATAGACATGGGCGATCATAAACTAAAGCAGCCTGAAACTCAAACCCCTATTCATCCTGATTTCCAGGAGGGGGATGTTCAGCGGGCTGCTCAAGTCGAGTCAGTTACCGAAGAACCCACCTTCACGCTCTTCAGCCACCGGGAATCTCTCAGTAAAGGTGAGCCTTCCAACCCGAATAACGAAAGCCACCTCATCCAAGCAGCCAGAGACAACCTGAACCCTCAGCAAATTGAGGCAACCATTCAGTACCTCCAGAGCAAGTCGAGCTTACTGGAACGGGTCACAATAGAGATTTCCCAGTACTTGATCACTGCTTACAAGGGTAGGTTATCAGCCCAAGCCCAGCCCACGACTAAAAAGGGTTCTGGGAAAACTCTGCCCTCGATTGAAGTTGAGCAAGATGCAACCTCAGGCTCTTTGCAACTAAAAACGAACCTGGATCAAGACGTTCTCCAACAAATCCGCAGCTTAATCGAAGAGTTTTTCGAGAGAAACGAACTTTGGGAGAAAAGCGCTAAGGATATTTGGTCAAACCTGATAGCCTGGGCTGTAGAAGATATGAAGGCGGAGATCGGTGAGACCGCTTTGACATCTCTCAGTCAAGAAGAGTTTTATCTTGAGTTAAACCGTTGCCTGTTCGAGAAAGAATCGCTCTTTATTACCAACAGAATTAACTTTCTGGAAAAGTCCTACGCCGAAAGTATTTCCTACTTAATTGTTCAAGATCTCGATTTACCAAATTATCCTTTATCAGGCTTAGAAAGGCTACTGGGTATCTACCAGAACAATGGAAAAAAACCAGTTCCATCGACTGAGAGAACTTTATCCAAAATTGATTCTGTTGCAGCAATTCCAACTGGTTTACCCATTGTTAGCAGCATCTCTGCACAGCTTAATACTGCATTATGGAAACCTGATGATTCAGGCATTGCTCACTTTCGGTATCACTCAAAAAACAATCAGAGTAATTATTTAGAACACTATATTACAACCCCTGGAGATATTGAAGTACTGCCCTGGGAAGCGGCTGAGCAAATCATCAATAAATTTGGTTTTAATACGGTTAAATTGCAATTCATTTTGGCTGCTCACGCCATGAGGCAGGCGCTTCCCTGGGAAAGCACGTTTACACTCAAAGCCAGCGATATTATTGAAGAATTTGGTTGGGACAAGAACCACAGCACGAGCTTGCCTACCAAGCGGAATGAAGTTGCCAGTATTGCCTATGCGCTCTCCTGTCTGCTCGTGAAAGCTGTCTGGGTTGAAGGTCGGGGCAAAAATCAGGTGGATGCCAGTACGCCCATCGGTCGCATGTGGGAACTGTTGATTGATCCCCACGGACAGTTCGACTGGACAACAGGTAGAATCGACGAGCCAGACGAAGTTTTCATCACCGTCCGCCCTGGCTTATGGACTGCTCATTTTCTTAACCAAGCTGGAAGTAAGGCAAAGGAAGCCCTGTATCAGTTTGGCTACTTGGCGCTGAATATCCTGAAGCTAGACCCGTACCACGATGAGCTAACGCTCAGGTTAGCAATTCATCTGACCCTGGACGTGCGAATTCGTGCTAGAGACCGAAATCCCTACGAGTATCGGGTGAAGACGCTACTGGAAGCGGTTCTACCGACAACGGTGATTCAGGAAGCTCGTCAGAGTAGTGAAAAAGCGCGTAGTTTATTTAACCGATGGAATCATGCTCTGGGACTCTTAGAAAGCCTGGGCTGGCAGCCGGATGATGCTGATCAAGCTGCGGGGTTCTACGTCAAGCCTTACCCAGACTGGTTAGAGCCAGACACCAAAATTAAGAAGCCCAGAGGCTGGATTGAGCAGTGGCTAGAGCAGCGGTTGATCATTAAGCCCCCTAATCCCATCCCTGACCGGATGGCACCCTTAAACGGCTCCCACAAGCGGCAGACCAAGCGCCTGAAGTCTGAACCTCCTGCGCCCTTAAACGGACCTCAAATTAAGGAGGCTCGGAAGGCAAAAGGATGGACGCAGGCAAAACTTGCTGGCACCTTGGGGGTGCATCAAAGCTTGATTGCCAAGATTGAATCGGGCGATCGCCCCATCAGCACCGAACTCGAACCCTCCCTCCGAGAGCTTCTGAGCCTTTGATCTGTCATATTTCACTGATCTTGTCATAAATTAAGCAGTCTTAAACGATCTTCAAACCCCATATCCACAAGGGTTATAGGATTATGACAGACTGATCCAGATGCCCCCATAATTCCTCCGTATGCTTCCATGAACTTGCTGACCACGCTCATCGTGACTGCCAAGGTTTAAGCGGTTTGGGTATGTCATAAATCCTGCTTGTCATAAGCTAAAGTTCTTACAAAATTCGCTTCCAAACTCCCTTCCTATAAGAGTTTGAACCTTATGACAAATCTCTCCAAATGCCACCATTAGCTCTCCGTATGCTCCCATGAACTAACCCGTATGCTCCCATAAAGGAAATTTGAGATCCTTTCAGGAAGAGGCTTTCGGCGTTTTATGACACTCCGATCAGTCTGATAAGACTGATCCTGCTGCAAGCGCGAATTTAGAAAGTTTGTCATAATTTACCCGCAGCCACGTTATAGACATGCGTACTGGTGGCAAAACCCTTAAGGAAAAGGAGGTTGGAGGAATTCAAAGGCTAACAAATTCAATTCCGTTTCTTATCGTTAGAGCAAATCTTCAGTTACCAGCATTTTGAGAAGGCTGCAACTGAACAGTGGCTATTTGTCAAGCTAGCCCAGGTGGCAGAGGTAGCTGTTGTTTAATCCGATCTTCAATTTGATCTGGTTCTCTGTGACTCGGCTCTGCAAATGACTAGGACAAACTATCGTGCATCTTAGTCTGTCCTAAGTTCATGTAAATCATGGAAACAGTTACAGGGAGGTAAGTGGCACCCCAGCTATCATCTAAGACTTCACCATTGACTCACAACAGAAAACCGGGACAGAGCCTCGCCAAAGCCTCTTCACATCCCGGTTTCCTAGCCGTTTCTGAAACAAGCTTTGGATTTCAAAACCAAGCTTCAGAATTGGTGGGGTACTTTTGTGCATCTACATTTAGGATACTACCTCTATCGCAATGTGCAAGAGGTAGCAGGGTTATTTATGCAAATTTTTCCTGTCATTTTGCAAAAACTCGTAGTTTTGCCAGTGAGCAGGTTGCTAAATCCCATGCACACAAACCGTTACACCTGAAAGCTTTAACGGTTTAACCCCTACTTAAGCTAAAGAAATCAGCGGCTAGAGAAATCGGCAATATCGCCTTGGGCAGAAAGCTAGGACAGCGCAATTGGTCAAATGCGAAGTCTGGGTAGGCTTTCTGACTCACCTCTACACTCTCTGTGGCTATGGCTAAACTGTCCCGGCTCCACTTATCTAAGGAGCCGCTATGATTCTTGCGAAAACAGTAAACTTCAACCAATTCCAGTACATCCAGGAGTGGGATGACGAGTTTCTCTCGCTTTTTCTCCATCGCTATGACTACATTTGGGCAGAGCATCCAGATCCAAAAGGCAAGGTTGAGTGGAAGACTGAGAGCCGCCATCCCCTGAGCGATCGCTTGATCCACCAGGGAGCCTTTCTTTACGGCGTTCGCTTTGGTGCGGAAACTCAATATTGCTTACTGGATATTGATGCAGGCAGCATTTACCACCCCAAACGAGATCCCTTCGCTATCTCTCGCATCTTGGCGGAACTTGAACCACTGGGGTTAGTCAGCTATATCGCCTGCACCTCCAGCTACAGCGGTGGGATTCACCTCTATTTCCCGTTTGAACAACCTCAGAAAACCTGGGAACTATCCCTCGCACTGCAAGCTGTTTTGGAGAACGGAGGTTTGAAGCCAGCTCTTGGACAACTGGAACTTTTCCCGAATGTCCGGTTGTTCGTCACGGAGGGAACTCCCAATCTGTATGCTGCCCATCGGTTGCCCATGCAAGCAGGTTCCTACATCTTGAGTGATGACTGGGAGTTGACCAACAGCAACCAAACGACTTTTGTGCAACAGTGGCGATTTGCCCAACGCCGTAATGATATCAATGCCAAAATCCTTCAACGGGTACTCAAAGCAGCCAGACGCAAACGCTACTGCCTTTCTGGTAAAGCGGACAAGTTCCTCAATGACCTGAATGCCGACATCGAAGCCGGTTGGAGCGGCTCTGGACAGACTAATTATCTCCTGGGTCGGATTGCCATGCGGAGCTACATCTTTGGGCATTTGCTGTACGGGTGTGAACCGCTGGCAGGCAAAGCACTGGTGAATGACATCGTGCGAGTTGCTGAATCCCTCCCTGGGTATGAAGAGTGGTGTCGCCACCAAAGTGAAATTGAGCATCGGGCGGAAGAGTGGGCGCAGTGTGTAGAAGCCAGCCATTATTTCCCTTTTGGGCAATCCAAGCAAGCTCCCACAGAACTCATTACAGCGACAGACGAAGAGGCGCTGACCTGGAATCAGCAGCGATCGCAGGCAGCACGAGAACGGATTCGCCAAGCGATCGCCGACTTACTGAACAAAGGCACTCTGCCTGCTAATGCAACCGCCCGGTTTCATACCCTCACCAGCTACGGCATCGGTGGGGGTTCCCTCTATCGGCATCGTGACCTCTGGCATCCCGCGCACCTTGTGGAAAACCCCCCAGACCCCCCAAACACATTAACAGTCTCCTCAATAGATTGCGCTGGAGGCGCATCTATTGAGAAAAGCCTTGTAAGCTTATTATCCAAAAATGACGGTAATAGCCTAACCAGTAATAGCTTCAAGGATTCTTTAGGGGCTGATCACTCTCTAACAGACGGTAATCGCTTGCTAGATAAGGAAGTGAGCGAGTTCGTTAGTGCTGATTCCCCAAGTTACTCACCAGATCAGCAGGGAGAATTAGAAGGAATTCGCTATGTTCAACAGATTCTGTTCGAGATTCAGGAACAGAACCAGGCTGACCGGGAAGCAGCGAAACAGACACAAGGCAAGCCGTGCAAACGGGAGGAGGCTAAAGCCGCGCAAATTCAGCGAATGCAGCAGTATTGGGATTCCGGCGATCCAATCTTGATAGCAGAGGCACAGCAGTGGGCAAGTTCCAATCCAGGTATTCTGAATATTCCTGAACCCCGTGACCAACCCCAGCAAAGAGGAACCGAGGGATTGACAGATCTTCCGATGGGAAAGGCGCTGCTGCGACAAGTAGAGCATTTGGCTCGGCCGGCGATCAGTTTAGGGGAATTTGAGCAGGAGACAGCAGAACCAATCGATGAAGAGAGTTTAGAGGTTGCAGACCTTTCAGATGTCTTGGCGCAAATCAGCGTCCATCGGCAACGGTTGGGCTGGACAACCGTTCAAGTTAGGGAGGCACTCAACCACCGCTTTGGTAAAATCAGTCAGGCGATGCTGACAGACTCAGAGTTGATGGAGTGGTTGAGTTGGTTACAGGGACTGGGGCGATCGCGAAGTTAGTCCAATATCTGAGCTACCAAGGAACGAAAGCGTTCGTTAAGAAAAAAGGGCGTTGCTGAAACTGTAATGGATTAGACTTGCACAGGAACTGTCCCATACTTCAAATAGTCAAGCAGTCAGCGAAGTGAACATTTCAACATCTCAACCGATTTGGAGTAACACAAGGTTTTGCGGTGCAATCGCGCCAAGTAATGCCGCAGGCGGGCATTCTCCTCCTCCACGCGAGTCCTGTAGGTCTTGCTGACGATCTGATCCCTCTCCTCAATGAACATCGCATAGACCTTCCACCCGGCGGTCACGTAGAAAAAACAGTGCCAGCACTGGACAATTAGCCATAAGACCTGGAAGGTTGCGGCACTGCGATCGCCTATCACCCAGGTGAGAATTCCCACTTGCTTGTGGTTAACGGCTGTCCAAATCCAGACTTTGTTACGCTGGTTTCCCACGAAAGTTTGCAGTTCATCCAGGTCGGTGACTTCTGGGATTTCTTCCGCTTCAGGAGCATCAGGCAGTCAATGTCCCGCTGCTCGAATCCAGTGCATCACAGTGGTGTGATGAATCTCGGTGACGCGCTCGATCCCGCGCAATCCCATGCCATTGAGATACATTTTGATGCACAGTTGTTTGACATCATCCGAGTAAGCCCAAGGGCGGTACGATTCGAGAAATTGGCGACCGCACTGCTTACACTTGTAGCACTGGGTAGTCCTAAACAGGTAAGGATGCGTTGTAGTCATGGATAAGGGACTTGCAATTTAATAATGTACCAATCACGAAAGTCTAGATTTGTGTGTTGCTGTCAACTATCTGGTACTTTATTTTCTCGCTCGTCCCTTATTCACCTCACAGCTTCCTCAACTTTTGGACTTAACATCAAGGCGGACTTGACTTTTTTATTTGAAAAAGCGGAATCAAGATGTTTCAAGATGCTCTCAACCCGACTCCTGGCTTATCTGAGCAAGAAGCACTCGCTCGGCTCAAACACGATGGCTACAATGAATTGCCCTCGGCTCAATCTTGCAGTCTTTGGTTGATCGCTTGGGACACCATTCAAGATCCGATCTTCCTCCTGCTGGTCGGCGGTGGTGTCATTTATCTAATTTTAGGTGACGTGCAGGAAGCCGTGATTTTGCTCGGTTTCGTCTTTTTCATTATGGGAATCAGCCTGTATCAAGAAGGCAAGACCGAACATGCTCTAGAAGCGTTGCGCGATCTATCGAGTCCTCGTGCGTTGGTGATTCGAGATGGAGTGCGAAAACGAATTGCAGGGCGAGAAGTCGTGCAGGGAGATCTCCTGGTGTTGGCAGAAGGCGATCGCGTCCCGGCGGATGCGATCGTGCTGGATTGCACCAATCTCTCAACCGATGAGTCATTGTTAACTGGAGAATCTTTGCCCGTTCGCAAGGTTGTTGCGGTGGGCGAGGTGAAGATGGCGCGTCCAGGAGGAGAGGCAACGCCGTTTGTCTATTCTGGAACGTTAGTGGTTCAGGGACGGGAATCGTTCAAGTTCAAGCGATCGGCGCTCAGACAGAGATGGGCAAGATTGGCAATGCCCTACAGAACGTGAAGCCAGAAGCAACTGCATTACAGCGGGAAATGACGCGGTTGGTGAGTCGTTTGTTTGGCGTTGCGCTATTTTTGTGTGTTGCGATCGTCATCGTTTATGGACTGACGCGAGACGACTGGCTTAAAGGAGTCCTCGCAGGAATTACATTAGCGATGGCAATCTTGCCGAATGAATTTCCGGTAGTGGTGACAATTTTTCTAGCCTTAGGCGCTTGGCGCATTTCCCAAAAACAAGTCTTAGCGCGTCGGGCTTCCGCTGTTGAAACTTTGGGTTCCACAACTGTGCTGTGTGTGGATAAAACGGGAACGTTAACGCTCAATCAAATGGCGGTGCAACAGCTATTGCCCTACATCCATTTAGAACACCCGTATGATGTGAGTTTGCATTCCAAAGAGCCGCTGCCCGAAGCCGTACATGAACTGGTCGAGTTCTGTATCGAGGTACAGATGTGGCGCGTGAGTCTGCGGCATTAGTGTTACTGGAGGATGATTTTTCGTCGATCGTAAAAGCAGTCAAACTCGGACGGCGAATTTTTGACAATCTCCGCAAAGCAATGGCGTATCTGCTCGCGATTCATATTCCGATCGCTGGAATGTCTCTGATTCCCGTGTTGTTTAAGTTGCCCTTAGTGTTACTTCCGGTTCACGTTGCTTTTCTACACTTGATTATTGATCCTGCTTGTTCGATTGTTTTAGAAGCCGAACCCGCAGAAGCGAATGTGATGAATCGTCCTCCTCGCAATTCTAAAGAGCCGTTGTTTGGTAGGAAAACGTTGGGGTTAGCAGTGTTGCAAGGCAGCGGAATTTTAGCGATCGTGCTGGCGATTTTTGTGATCACACTCTATCGCGGACAAGGAGAACTTGATGCTCGCGCGTTAACGTTCACCACATTGATTCTGGCAAATTTAGGCTTAATTCTGAGTGAACGGTCTTCATCGCGCCTTAGTCTCAAAGTCCTACAATCCCCCAATGCTGCATTGTGGTGGGTCATCGGAGGGGGGCTATTTTTTCTTGCGATCGTGCTTTATATTCCCTTTTTGCGCCAATTGTTCAGTTTCTCATTTCTGCATCCGATCGATCTGGCAATCTGTTTCGCAGGTGGAGCAATCAGCTTACTCTGGTTTGAGCAGTTGAAGTGCTTCAATAAAAACACAAGATAGCAACTTAGTCATAACTATACTTTTTGATAAACCAGGTTTTGACAAACTGCGTTAGCACACAGTAGCTCGATAGAATCAATACTAACCAGAGAAAGTAACTGGCAGGCAACGGAACAAAGCCTAAGCTAGCGCCGATCGGCGAAAACGGCAGACTTATTCCGATCGCCATAATCGTGAGCGTCAGCAACAACATCGGTAACGCGGGTCGGCTTTGAATCATTGGGATCTTGGCAGTGCGAATGATGTGAACAATCAACGTTTGTGTCAGCAGACTTTCCACAAACCAACCCGTTTGAAATAATGCCTGTTCCTGCACCGTATTCGCCCCGAACACAAACCACATCACTGCATAAGTCACATAATCAAAAATCGAACTCATTGGACCAATGTAGATCATAAACCGCTGGATGTTCCCAATCTGCCATTTGCGCGGTTTCGTCAAATACTCTGCATCTACATTGTCAAACGGAATCCCGGTTTGGGAAAAGTCATACAGCAGATTATTGATCAAAATCTGGACAGGCTGCATCGGCAAGAAGGGTAACAAGGCACTCGCGCCCAACACACTGAACATATTGCCAAAATTGGAACTCGTGCCCATCTTGATGTATTTCATGATGTTAGCAAAGGTTTTGCGCCCCTCAATCACGCCTTGATCTAGCACTAACAAGCTCTTTTCTAACAGAATGATACCGGCGGATTCCTTCGCAATGTCTACAGCCGTATCCACCGAGATCCCCACATCAGCGGTTCGGAGTGCCGCAGCATCATTGATGCCATCGCCCATAAATCCAACAATGTGTCCCTTGCGTCGTAGCACTTCGATCACTCTCGCTTTTTGTATCGGAGAGAGTTTAGCAAACACAGTTGTCGTTTCAGCAAGGGCAGTGAGTTCATCATCTGAAAGCGTCTCGATTTCGTTGCCTAATAGAATGTGGTGAACATATAAGCCCACATCTTTACAGATTTTGCGGGAAATAATCTCATTGTCCCCCGTCAAAACTTTGACCTGAACCCCATGTCGATCGAGCGCCTTCAATGCCGCTGCCGCAGAATCTTTGGGCGGATCGAGGAAAGCAATAAACCCCATTAGAATTAGGTCACGTTCATCCGCAACAGAGTACTGAGTTTGATCCAGCGGAAGTTCTTTGTAAGCAACAGCAACGACTCGAAAGCCATCTTCGTTTAGCTCTCGCTTCAGTTGGGTAACTTGCTGATTGATCGTTTCGTCGATCGAGAGAATCTGATCTCCGACTTTGGCTTGAGTACTCACTTGAAGAATTTCTTCAACGGCTCCTTTGCAAATTAGCTCATGGTGATGTTGTTGTTCTTCGACTACAACAGACATTCGCCGAGCACATCAATATGTTCTAGTACCGCAACATCAAGGAGGTTCTTTAACCCGGTTTGATAGTAGCTATTGAGATAGGCGAACTCCAGCACCGTATCATCTTCGTCACCCTTGATGTTCAGATGTCGCTTGAGGACAATCTTATCTTGAGTTAGGGTTCCTGTCTTATCGGTACAAAGAATGTCCATTGCTCCAAAGCTTTGAATCGCATCCAGGTTTTTGACAATCACCTTCTTGTCGGACATCGCGATCGCGCCTCGCGCCAAGTTCGCCGTAACAATCATCGGTAACATTTCTGGAGCTAACCCAACCGCAACCGAGAGCGCAAAAAAGAACGCTTCAATCCAGGTACCTTTGACCAATCCATTGATTAAAAAGACTACGGGAGCCATGACCAACATAAAGCGCAACAGCAAAAAGCTGACCCCATTCACGCCTTTGTCAAAGCTAGTCATCGCTTTTTGACCAACAACCGTTTTGGCGATCGAGCCAAGATACGTATTTCCGCCTGTCTCGACCACGATCGCCATTCCTGTCCCACTGACAATGGTTGTCCCCATGAAACATAGATTCGTCAGTTCTAGAGGATTGTTGAGTGCAGATTCCTCATCGGGCAAAATGGCGTGTTTCTCGATCGGTAAGGATTCGCCTGTCAGCGTTCCTTGGCTCACAAATAAATCTCTTGCGGAAAGCACTCGCACATCCGCCGGAATCATATCTCCAGCAGAAAGATGCACCACATCTCCAGGCACAAGAAACTTGATTGGAATGTCTTGCTGTTGGGTTTCACTTGGCGGATGATGCGGGATCTCGCCAATTTGAGGTCGATCGCTTCGGCTGACCATCGCGGTATTCGTGACCATTTCTCTCAGCTTGGTAGCGGCAAGGCTAGAGCGAAACTCTTGAGAAAACCGCAGCAGAACACTGAACACGACGATGAGCAAGATAATGGCAGCGGCTCTAGCATCACCCGTTACCAGTGAAATCAATGCCAGCGTGATTAACAGAATCACCAGTGGATTGTAAAACGTTTTGAAGAATTGAACGTACCACTTCGGCAGTTTCTCGTTCGCAATTTCATTCAGCCCATACTGCTCGATTCGTCGCTGGGATTCTTGTAGACTTAATCCCACCGGAGAAGAAGATAGCGATCGCAGCACAGTTTCCACGTCAGCTTGAGCCATCTTGACCAAGATTTGTGAAACTTTGGCAGGTGAACCCGCTGTGACTTTAGGCTGCCCGCTGTGATTCAGTAGCCGTCCTAAAGCCTGCTTGAGAAAATTATGGGTTGCCATAGGAGTGATTTAGACAGATGCTTATAACCTAGCTGGAACCGACTCCACTTTCCATTGCAGTTAATCAGATTCATCGCAGCAATTCCAAATTCAGATTTTGACAACCTGGTCAGTGACTAGGAGGATAGAGAAGTATATCATCAGGGTCAAATCATGGAGTCGCAACCGCTCAGTTTTGGGGTGTTAATGTCGTATCTGAATCGAGCGATTGCTGGACTGAGAGATCCTCGCCAACCCAGTAACGGGTATGGCAACGATTCGTGTAATTTCCTATCATGAGGGGCAACAAAGGCTGAGTAGGAGAGGGTTTCAGGGTTTGAGATCTTGTACTACTGGAGTCTCATAATCGATGGGTGGCGGGCACCGATTGAGGTTGAGGTCATAGCGCCCAAAACGGTTAACGTGTTGTGTCCAGTAAGGACTCAGAGCCGCTACTGCCTCCACTTCCACAGGATAGCCCTCTTGCATCAACTCATTGAGGATGCGGCTAATCTCAAAGACATTGTAGAAAATCAAGCAATTTGCCACCAGATGATTGTAGCGAATCATTTTGCGCTGCTCCTCTCGATTATTCGCACTCAGAACCCCCTCACCGCCAAAGGACAGCCATTGCACAAAGTTATTGAAAGATTCACTTTTATTCGTTGCCGCCTGAATTGTCGCTCGTAACTGCGCGTCATTGAGATACTGGAGCAGAAAACCTGTTCTAACCGCACAGCCTAAGCTATGAAAAGCCTGGTAAAGCTTGTTCTTGCTACTATTAGTGCTCAACTTTCGCAGCACCGTTGAAGCATTGCACTTTCCCATTTTAACCGAAAGCGCTACCCGTAACATATCCGGCAAATAGGTTTCAATTAACTCCCAATTAACCGTATCTGTGAACAGAGAATCAACATGACGATAACAACGTGCAGAAGCATGAGGACGATAGAACGTTAAATCCTTCCAGTTACGAATGCGAGGGGCTTTGTTGCATGAATCACAAAAAGGCAGACATCGGCTTGAACGAGCGAACAACTAAGCTTCAATTTGATAGCTATCGGGCTTCGCGATCTGGATCAAGCGATTGAGCGCGGCACATTTGATGAACAATTCCACCGCTTGATTGTCGAACTTGCGCGAATGCACACTGCCGTCAAAAATCGTCTTGAACCGAAACATGGTGGTTTCCGCGATCGATCGCCGATGATAGTTGCTTTCTTGCTTCCAAGCTTTGCGTCCAACTTTGCGGAGGCGTCGAAGATTCTCATCTCGGTTGTGGCGTTCTGATTTGCAATTGCCATGCTGCCAGATTTTCGCGCCGCGTCGCGGGGGGATGGTTGCCCTGGCTTTGCGGTCTCGAATCGCGTCATAGCATTGCTTTTGGTCATAGGCTCCATCTCCTGAAACCTGGTCGATCTCGCCCTCAATTTGGTCAAGTAACTCTGGTAACATCTGTCCGTCACCCAGGTCATTGCTGGTCACGGTCGCCGCTAAAATCTCGCCTGTTTGTTCATCCACACCCAGATGCAGTTTGCGCCAAGTCCGCCGTTTACTGATGCCATGTTGCCGGGTCTTCCATTCTCCCTCGCCATACACTTTCACCCCCGTTGAATCCACCACCACATGCCTTGCTTCGGTTTTCGCTCGCACCGGCAGGTCGATCGATAATTTGCCCAGTCGCCGCGACACCGTACTGTGGTCAGGCACCGGCAGGTCGATGCCCATCAATTCAAACAGCGATTCGACAAACCCCTGGCACTGCCGTCCAGCTAAACCGTATATCGCGCTCAGCGTCGCGATCGTTTGGATGGCTAAGTCGCTATAAAACACCGAGGCTCCAGGATTCCCGCTCAACTTCGGCACGATCCAGGATTCTAGAACCCGGTCTTCGATCCAGAATGTCAGGCTTCCTCTTTGCTTCAAGCCAGCGTTATATTCAGACCCGTTGCGGATGCGGTAGCTCATGGCTGTAAAGGTTTGTCGGTGGTACTGCAACCCTATCACATCGCCGCTCCGCAACTCTTATTCATGCAACAACGCCAAAATCAATTCTTCACGGTTCTGATTGAATTTGAAGTCACTCCATCACAGCAACAGGCATTTATTGATGCGATCGCTGATCAAGTTGAACAGTACTTCAAAAATTATGCTGGGTTCATTTCTGCCAGTTTCCATGCCAGTGAGGATGGAAAGCGGGTTGTCAACTACGCGCAATGGCACTCAAAAGAGGCTTGGCAGAACTCATTTGAAGCATCTGGTCGAAATGAAGTTCAGGTGGCAATCAACGAGGTGATTAACCACTATAGTGTTAAGACTCTTACCGTCGAACCCTTTCAAGTTAAGCGAGTGATTGAAGTATGTACGAACGTCTAGAATCTTGTCGTTTGCCTTGAAGAATTCAAGCCTTCTCAGCATTTGTCTGGTATGCGGTATGATTAGCGATTGCAAGCAGCACAATCGCCCCGATCGCGAGGATGCCATTGCCGATCAAATCAACAACGCCTTTAGAACCGATCGTCGGAACTTGAGGGAACCCATACCAGGCATAGGTCAGCAATGCTCCACCTGCAAGGGCTAACTGGTGAGCATTTCCCCATCCTGTCGGTTCCTGCGGAGTTGCGCTTTGCGCTAATCGTGACCACTGAGAGATAAGTTTGATCATCAGAGCATAGAGCGCAAGGTACATCCCAACGAGTACCCAGCCAGGAACGAAATCAACCACTAAATTGGATGCCATAAACACACTCGACGTGAGCAGCGAAACTAGACCCACAACTCTCGGACTAGGCGCTTTGCCAGTGAGCCGCGATTGGCTCCGCCAAGCTCCGAAGGATCGCGGATATGGACGAACTTTAAAGGCAAAAACGACAATGGAGACGATCGCGATCGCAGTCCCAATCAACTGTGGCGGAGAGGCTAGAAAATTTTCCTGGAAATAGACAAAGAAAGCGGTTAAGGCTGAACCCACGAAAAATAGAAGGGTCGTGACTGCTAAACCGACTTTGCCTAACCAGGGAGTTGTTCTACGGTTGGGAACGAAGGTTTCAACCAGTGTGATCGACACACTCGTACTCCAAACGGTATGTAAGGTCAACACCATCAGCGTCCACCATGCACCCATGCCAATAGCAGGAATATAGGCAGTAGCAAGTAGGTTGAAGCCGAAAAACGAGGGGTTGAATAACGTTTGATTGACGAGTCCTTCTACAATCACAGCATATGCTAATCCAAGTAAGATCATCGTCCGCCAGCCCCGTTTAGTACGGCGTGTAACTTCGCGGATCAAAAGTGCGCCACCCCCATACATTGTTGAAGCTAATGGCAACCCGACAGGTAGCAGCACATCAATCGACATATTCCCTAACAGAAATTCCCCAACCAAGGGTGAGAGAAAGAACAGTCCGATCGCAGGTGCAATCCGTTTCAAAGTCTTCAGCATCTGTAAAAAATCCTCAATACCCTACTTTTATAATGTCTGTTGTGCCCATAGAGCCGCTTGGAGCCGACTGGAAACACCGAGTTCACCTAAGATGCGAGTGATGTGGTTCTTGACGGTTCCTTCGGAAATGAAGAGATGCTTTGCAATGTCACGATTGCTGAGTCCTTGAGCAATCAGATTTAGAACTTCGAGTTCGCGATCGCTAAATTGCACATTTTGAGCTTCTGATAGAGGTGTCACAAGCCGCATCTGAGAAAAGATTTTTGCCGCGATCGTGGGACTGAGTTGACTGTATCCTTCAAAGGCAGAATGAATTGCCGCTGCAAGTTGTTTGGCAGGAGTATTTTTGAGCAAATAGCCCAAAGCACCCTGATTCAAACATTGCTGAACGTATTGATCATCATCAAAGGTTGTTAATACGAGAATCCGAATCCAAGGGTAGCGTTGATGAATTTCGCGAGTTGCCTGCACACCGTCGCAAATCGGCATCTGAACATCCATCAAAATGACATCCGGTTGTAGCGATTGAGCGAGTGCGATCGCTTCTTGACCATTGCTGGCTTGCCCGACAATTTCTAAATCGGGTTGGAGCGAGAGTAAGTCTGCTAGGGATTGACAAAAACTAAGATGATCATCAGCGATCAGTAGACGAATCATTGCGGAACCCTCACTTGTAGCCGTGTTCCTTGTTGTAGAATACTTTCAATCTGAAACTGTCCGCCTAAGATCTCAACTCGTTCTCGAATGCCTCGCAGTCCAAATCCAGTCGGTGGATCGCTGAGATCGAACCCGCGTCCATTATCTTCTAATTCCAGAACAATCTGATTTTCACCGTCAGTCCCCATGTGTAAGCGAACCTGTGAGGCTTGAGCATGTTTGCGGATGTTTGTGAGTCCTTCTTGCACGATCGCATAAAGTTGATGACTGGTTTGCAGAGACAACGTTGGAAGCTTGACCTGCCAATCGATCGATAGTTCAGGACAACTAACTGCACTCGTGCGCTTGAATTGTTCAATCAATTGTTCCAGTCGAAGGGTCAGGTCAATGTGATCTTGACGAAAGGCTTGCAAGGAATAGCGAACATTTTGAAGGCATTGATCCGCAACTTGCTTGATCGAATCGAGCGATCGCAGTGCTTTTTCTGGGTGATGGTCTCGCAAAGTCTGAGCCAGTTCGAGTTTGACACCGAGATCGGTTAATGAATGTCCAAGTGAGTCATGAATTTCGCGAGCAATCCGAGTCCGTTCTAGTTTGGTGGCTAAAGCATCCACTTCTTGAGCCAGTTTCTCGGCTCTGTGGCGCGTTGTTTGTTCTTGATGCAAAACGATGCTGAGCAAAATGATGAAGGCATTGAAGGCGACGAAGGTGGCTTGTTGCGGTACTAGGTCTAACAAGACATCATCGATCCTATAGCCTTGAGGTAGAAAATCACACTTTTGGACTGTTGCCAGAAAGGTCTGAAACGTCGCAGATGTTGTAACAAACCAAAAACCTCCAATCATGTAAACAATTCCCGCTACAACGGATAAAACGATCATTTCTTGCATTCGTAACAAGAAGCAGCTTTTCGCTACAAACACGAAAAAGAGATTGTAGAACCCTCCCGGAGCGGCAAGCGATTGAGCGATCATCAGAAGCAGCATTTCACCACAGAGATAAAGCCGCCTTTGCCACATCGGACGATGGATTGGAAAGCTCAGACTCAATGCAAAGAATATGCCTAAAATTGTGAGGAGTAACAGCGGGATTTGAATCTGAGGGACTTCATGTTGGTACGGTCTGTAGAGACGAACGATAATTGCTAAAGCGATCGATAGAAGTAATAGCCATTCTGTCCAACGAAAAATCCAGCGAAACAGGCGGGAGGAGTGCATAGGTCAAGTACATCAGGATCTCAATGTTATTCCCTGTCCCAGTCAGAGCTAATTCATTCTTTCATCATGGGCTAAAATTGCTCCGACGTGCCCTGACGAAAGTCACAAAATAAGCGATCGCATTGTGCAATCTGCCAAAGCTGAGATCGCTACATTAGGATGAAATGACAAGAACGCGATGGATCGGGTATCGTATGGAAAGTAAACAGATTAGTAACAACGGAGTGCATCTTTTTTCAGAATCCTTTGGTTCTCCAGAGGACATTCCAATCTTATTAATCATGGGAGCAATGGCTTCAGGCGTTTGGTGGTCGGAAGCGTTCTGTTGTCAGTTAGCTGCTGCGGGACGATACGTGATTCGTTACGATCACCGGGATACTGGACGCTCAACCAGCTATGAACCAGGAACTGCATCCTGACGATTGGTTCACGATCGTTGAGGCAATCGAGCAGCACACAGCATCATGACGCAACTTTTTCGCATTGCCCCTTGACTCTGACGTAGCGTGAGGCTTCTACCATAGGGTCATGAATTGAGCGGAGAGGAGAAAATGTCAGCGATAACCAACGGTAACGCAACCGGATTCAAAGTCGGCGACCTCGCCAAACAAACTGGAGTTTCAGTGAGGACGTTGCACTATTACGATGAGATTGGCTTACTATCGCCATCTCAGCGCACGGAGGCAGGCTATCGCGTCTACGGCGAAGATGACATTATTCGCTTGCAGCAGATTGTCTCACTACGGCAGATTGGCTTTTCTCTAGAACAGATCCGGGATTGTCTAGGACAAGAGCAGTTCTCACCGCATCATGTGGTGCAGTTGCATCTGTCGCAATTGAGAGAACAGATGGCACTCCAGCAGCAGCTTTACACCAAGCTTGAATCCATTTTGGCTCATTTACAAGCGGCTGAAACAATCTCAATTCATGAATTTGTGCAAATTATCGAGGTGACAACCATGATTGGAAAATACTACACGTCAGAACAACAGGACTATCTCAAAGCGAGAGCGGAACAGATTGGACAGGAGCAAATTCGGCAAGTTGAGGCAGAATGGCAAGATCTGATCGAGCAAGCGCGCACTGCAATGGCAAACGGGATTGATCCATCCGATGAATCGGTGCAAGTTCTGGCACGACGATGGAGATCGCTGATCGAAGAATTCACAGGCTGCGATCCTGAAATTGCGCGATCGCTGAACACGATGTATCAGCAAGAAGGATCTGAAGCTGCTAGCCGAGGTGCAGTCGATACTGCTTTAGCCGCGTACATGAGCCGTGCGATGCAATGCTAGAGCAACCCTAATGCTTTGAAGCTCCGGCGAGTCAGTTCTAATCGCTTTGGAGCTTCTTTTGCACTGGGCATGATGATATTCGTCGCAAAGAAGTACACATTGTTATTTTGTTCTAAATACCCAACAATCCAACCCACGTTGGGCTTCACCGAATCGATCCAGCCTGTTTTACCTCGCAAGGTATAGTTTGGAGTGCGCTCAATGACCATCATGTCTTTGACGAGATCGATCGTGCGTTGTGAAAAGGGTAAATCATTGCGTTCCAGGCGTTGCAGAAATTCGATCTGCTGCTTGGGCGTAGTTTGTAGCGGTCCCTCTAACCAGAAGCGATCAATTTGGTTCTCGGCTCCAATTTGACGGTTGCCATAGTTGACCTGCTGAACAAACTTTTGCATTCGGTCATGCCCATTTTTACGTGCCAGCACTTGATAAAACCACACGGTGGAATCCTTAAACGCTTGACGTAAGTTCGTATCGCGATTCCAAGCCGGAATCGATCGCACAATGCCATCCCAAGTGAACACAGTGACATCATCTCGAATCACTCCAGTCTCTAGCGAAATCAAAGCATTCAGGATTTTGAAAGTACTGCCAGGAAAGAAGGCGGTGCGGTTGCGTGAGGGGTTGTGTTCATAGAAGCGATCGCGGTTTTTATCGTAGATGACGATCGCGCCGTCGATGCCCAACTCTTGGAAGGCTTTGCTAAGATTGGGAGCCTGTGCTGTCTGAATTTGCTCAACCTAATGCGATCGTGTAACTGCGATTGCATTAGGTTGAGTGGCGATCATGCAAATTGCTAAACTACAAAGCAATAGCAGCGCAAGGCTAGAAATAGTCAGGAACTCCAGTTTGAGCCGTTTGCCTAAAGCGGCTTTGATTCTACGCATTGTTTCTTGATCCTAAAATTGCAGGCTATGGGATACATCTCAACGTAGCGCGATTCCGCAGAGTTTCAATTTGCCAACCATACCAGTTGTTTAACACGCTACATTGGATAGGCTGAACATTAAAGCAGGTATGGAAATCATCACCCCAAGATTTCTGCTGCGAGATTTCATTGAGTCTGATCGATCGCAGTTCTTGAACTATCAAGCTGATCCCCGTAGTCAGAGCTTTTACGAACTCAGCGCAACGAATCCCGAACATTCAACTCGTTTGTTTGAAACCTTTTGCACTTGGGCTTCTGAGCATCCTCGACTTAGCTACCAACTTGCGATTGTCCAACGGCGTGAACCTGATGTGCTAATCGGCTGCTGCGGACTACGGAGAAGAGAATGTGATGCAGGTGAGATGGAACTGGGAATTGAGCTTGCGCCCGACTATTGGGGGCGCTATGCCTACGCGATCGAGGTTGGAAGCGCCCTGCTCGATTTTGGCTTTAGAGAACTCCAGCTACCCGCGATCTCTGGCTCTACCGTAAGCGCAAATGTGCGGATTGCTCGGCTGGCGGAGTGGAGCGGTGCAGAAGTCGTTGCGGTTCGTCCGGGTTCTGCTTGGATGACTGAGCGAGGGTGGAGCGAGGTGGATTGGCGAATTACGCGATCGCGATGGGAGCGTCGCCAGCGTTAGGGTTCCAGTTGGCTCGATCGAGCAGATTGAGCGACGACTATCAACTTGAACAATGAAGGAAGTGACTTTGCACGTCCGCTCCAACCGAGTTAAGACAGATAGCCTTTGACAATCGCTTTGGTAATTGCCCTTATCCGAATCTCCAATATCAGAATTGATTTGTGTCATATTGGTTCACTGTATCTTCAAACTCTTTGGGAGCAGTAGTAATTCTAAGCTTCTCAAAGTATTCTTTCGGCATGAATTCTTCTAGAATCGGCAGACATTCATCCAAATCGTTTTTTCTGATGCCGAAATTCTCGCCTGAAAGTAACGAGAACCCAAAATCCGAGTAAAGCTTGATTGCCCGAAAACTAGAGGGTTGTGTATGAAGATAAACAGGATAATCATGCCTTTCCAATTTCTGCATAATAACTGAAAGCAAAGCTCTGCCAATCCCTTGCCCTTCGTACTCTTTTAGCACTTTAAACCATTGAATCGTATTAAATTCGTTGTACGCCTTCCAACTTGAGCAAGTGGCGATCGGTTTATCTTGCTGATCACACACGAACAGAGTTTTGGCAAAAAAGAGGTCTTCCTTTCCGCCATAAGTTGTGGTGAAATAATCGGACATAAACCCCTCATATTCTTCTGCCAAATCAGCAGCATCAAAGGGCATCGTTTTCCATATGCCTAGCTCGTCAGGTCTGCAACTCCTGATAGAATAGCGAGATGGCAGTTCGGTAAGAGCATTGCGATTCAATGCCTCGCACATCATAAAGATATTCTTGTCGGGTATTTCTTCTTCTTTCATTGCCCAGCGATTCGGCTAAAAATTAGGATCAACAGATGGTTGGCAGTGGAACTAGGCAAAATTAGTCTGCCTAACCCTTCAAGTACAACGAAGGGTTAGGTTTCAGGTTCGTGGCAAACCACTTCGATGTTGTGCCCGTCTGGATCAATGACAAAAGCTGCATAGTAGTTCGCGTGGTAGTGGGGGCGCAGACCAGGCGCGCCGTTGTCTTTACCACCCGCCTCTAGAGCCGCACGATAGAAGGCTTCGACTTGCTGGCGATTCTCGGCGGTGAACGCCAAGTGAAGATGCGCTGGCTTCTCCTCGGTTTGGTACAGGCACAATGAAGATTCACCGTCTATGCGGCTAAGCTCGACACCGAGCGATCCCTCCAGGACAACAGCTACGCCAAGCGGTTCGAGTGCCTTGAGGAAAAACGCTTTGCTCGCTGCATAGTCGCTGACTCCGAATACGACGTGATCAAACATGAGTTCTCCTGAAGTGTGTTTGGATCAAGGTTCGCCACCTTTACTTTTAGGGTCTTTTTAATTTGCTCTGTAGGCTTTCGGTGTTACTCCTGTAAATTGCCGAAACTGTTTGCTTAAATGGCTATGACTGTTGAATTCGCACAGGAAAGCAATGTCCATAATGGAGCGCGCTGCTTTGCAGATACCGCAAGGGTCGCTGTTTTTCAATAACTGCTTTGCCCGCTCAATCCGTTGTTGCAGCAGATATTGATAAGGCGTAATGCCGTTTGCTTCGCAGTTCCCCGAAGGGGTAAACGCTTCGATCTGAGCATCGCGAGTCCGAAATTCAGGCAGTAACTCCAAGCGATCGGGATTGATCTTCAGTACTTCTGTTGCGACTTGCTGGATGAATTGAGCGGCGACGCGAATCTGCATATAGTGATCCTCTCCCTCCCAACGGGCAAAAAATGGCATCTTAGCTGGGGTAATCACAATATCCCCTTTCCCGTATAGACTCGAATGCGTTCTGCCATCCTTCACTTGCAGAAAGCGAACTGGGCGAGGAGCGAGCGACAGACAAATTGCATGGTCATCGCCGTAATCCGTCCTGCATTCTCCGGATGGATTTTGAAATTGTTCAACCAGAATGTTTTCCCAGCCTTGGCTCGACAAGAGCGGTAGGCAGGTGGGTTGAGTCGGGTCATGAGCCGTTGTGTTCATGATATAAACCGAATGCATCTTGCTCTGATTGTATTCATCCTGGAATTACTTTTGTCGAAAAGTTTGCAAATTTAATCGCAAGATTTTGATAGTGCCACAAGAATTAGATAGTTTAGTAACGATCGTTTTCCTAAACTGGAAAGGTTATTGATTAGCACAATGAAGACGAAGCGACCTTGCTTTTGCCTTTTTCCAGTCCGTTAAACTGACATTCATCCATAGGAGGCTTTATGGCAATCGTTCACAATTTGCGTTTTCCTTTAATGCTTGTCGCGGCTCTTGGCTGCGGACTGGTCGCAGGCGTGTTCTTCGCGTTCTCCACATTTGTGATGCCTGCTCTCGCCCGTCTCCAGCCACCCCAAGGCATTGCTGCAATGCAATCGATCAACATTACAGCGATTAATCCATTGTTCATGATCGCCTTGTTTGGAACAGCTTTTGTCTGCCTCTTGCTAGCAATCGCTGTTCTATTCAAATGGCAGCAACCGAGTGCTTTCTATTTGCTTGCAGGTAGTCTACTTTACCTGATTGGAACGATCGGCGTGACGATCGCATTCAATGTACCGCTGAATGATGCTCTGGCAACCGTGAAACCCGACAGTCCAGAAGGCGCAACACGCTGGGCAAGATACCTGACCGATTGGACATTCTGGAATCATGTTCGGACGATCGCCGCGATCGCAGCAGCAGCATTATTTACAATTTCTCTGTACGATCGAGTCGGAAAATAATCTTGTCTCAGAAAGTTAAGCCAATTCAACGAACAATTTGCAGATGGAAAACCTATCACTTCTGTCTATTCTGTCTATATTGCGCGAATTAGAGTGCGAACTTCATCAACCGGAGTGCCGTAGCAATCGAGAGCGCTTGGCACAACTGCTTGCGCCTGACTTTAGAGAGTTCGGTCGATCAGGGGCTTCTTACACCCGTGATCATATGCTGACATCACTGCCGAGCGATCTACGGACACCGCAGATCTATGCCCAAGACTTTGCGGTCAACCTACTCTCAGACTCGATCGCATTACTCACTTACCGCTCGGCTCATCTGAACGCATCGGGAGCGTTATTCCGGCACACGAACCGCTCCTCAATTTGGCGGCTAGAATCGTCAGGCTGGCAAATGGTGTTTCATCAAGGTACGCCTACAGACCCTTTTGACCAAACTGCAACCTAACGTAGCGTGATTACTTCGTGTGGGTTGGGGTAACGAGATTTATAGTCTCAGGTGTACGCCTAAGTCGAATAAGACAATCATAGCAAAATTGTCGCGAGTGCCTCAAGCTGTAGCGATCGCAACCTTCTAATCTGGCTGATCTCAATTCTAAAGGCAGGTCTAAGTCTGCTTACAGGATGAGAGAGCGGTTTCTCATGGGTTTGTTTTGATAGATAAAATGCCAAATCCGGATCTTACTCTGTCAAAACTGATAAATAAGGTCTCGAACAGGAACATAAAGCGGCAAAAGTGCAGACTCAATTTGGGGCAATAATCTGCAAAGGAAAAAACACTAGTAAAGTTGTTATGCCGATTGCTGAGTGGGTTGGTGAGTTGACTCCCCTTATGTCGTCTTCCGTGCCAAACTGAGAAATGTGCTGACGACTGGTGAGGAATCATGCTGCCGCCAAGTCAGGTAAAGTCCGGTTTTAGGAATCTGTTCTTGTAAGGGTCTGTAAATGACTCCGCTTCTGTGGAAGTTTTGCATGGAGGCGGGAACGATCGCAATGCCCAGTCCTGCTGCAACTAAGCCGATGATCGTCTGCATCTGAACTGCCTCTTGAGCCACTTTCGGACGAAATCCAGCTTGTTGACAACTGCGAATAATCTGCTCGTAAAAGAGGGGTCCTAGTTTGGCAGGAAACAGGATAAAGAATTCATCTGCCAATGAGGAGAGAGACACTTGAGTTTGGGCAGAGAGCGGATGCTTTTCTGGCAACGCCAAGACCAAGGATTCTGGCAAAAGACACTCCGCACTCAAACCTGGTTCGCTGATGGCAGAACGAACAATGCCGACATCAATCTGCTTGTCAAACAGGGCTTGAATTTGTTGAGCAGTCGTCAGTTCATGCAATCGCAGTTCTACCGCCGGAAACTGTTCTCGAAAGACCCTTAAAATCTCTGGTAGCAACGTATACATTGCAGAGTCAACAAAGCCGATCACTAACCGTCCAACCTCACCCCTCCCAATCTGTTGGGTTGCTTCGATCGCCTGTTCGAGTTGTGCTAACACCTGGTAGGAGCGCTCTAAAAACACTCTGCCTGCTTCAGTTAAATGCACTTGCCGCTTCGTTCGTTCAAACAGCTTGACTCCGAGTTCATCTTCCAAACTGCGAATCTGCTGACTGAGCGGCGGTTGGGAAATGTGCAACCGCTCCGCTGCTCGACTAAAGTGCAGTTCCTCAGCCACCGCAATGAAGTAGTGCAGATGCCGTAGTTCTATCATGACTTATATGTTTAACCTATTAATCCTGATCATATATATATTGGACAGTCACATTGCTGTCTCCTATCGTCAGAAGTATGAAGCGTGTCTCATCACTTTATAAATTGGAGAAAGCAAATGAACTCAGACAAAAATCGTGTCGCTCCTAAAGTTTGGTTGATTACAGGCTGTTCAACCGGATTCGGACGTGCCTTAGCAGAAGCTGTGTTGAAGAAGGGCGATTACCTGCTGGCTACTGCTCGTGAACCAGAGCAACTTCGCGCTTTGATTGACTACTATCCAAAAACTGCAAAGGCTGTACGTCTGGATGTAACATCGTCTCAAGACATCCAAGCTGCTGTTGATACCGCGATCGCTACCTTTGGTCGAATTGATGTACTGGTCAACAATGTGGGGCATGGACTGATTGCCGCCCTTGAAGAAGTCAGTGATGTGGAGATGCACCAATTCTTTGAAACTAACTTCTTTGGGGCACTGCGTCTGATGCGAACGGTTTTGCCTGTAATGCGTCAGCAAGGCAGCGGTCACATTGTAAATATGTCGTCCACAGCCGGAATAGTGGGATTTGGTGGAAGCAGTCTCTATTGTGGCGCTAAATTTGCCCTGGAAGGTACGTCTGAAGCTCTAGCTAAGGAGATTGAATCCTTTGGAGTAAAAGTGACTTTAATTGAACCTGGGGCATTTCGCACAGATTTTAACGGACGCTCTCTAGCAGCAGCCGAACAATCCATTGATGCCTATGCTGGGGTGAGTGGTGCTTCATTGCAGTGGTTTAAAGAGATGGATGGTCAGCAACCGGGCGATCCTGCTAAAGCAGCGCAGGCTATCATTCAAGCTGTGGAAAGTCCTGATCCACCGATGCGACTGGCATTAGGCACCGATGCCATCAGCCTGATTCAGGAAAAACTGGAATGGGTCAAAACCGATTTGGAGGCTTGGCAGCAGGTGACTGTCAGTACGAGTTATCCAGAACACATCAACTATGCCAAGTAGAGGGTTGTCCATGATTCACACCAAGACATTTCTGCGTGTTGTTCTAATCATCGTGTTTATTGTTGTCATGAGCACCACTATCGGACTTTCACAAACCTCCAGCAAAAGTGTCAAAGCGACAGGCAGCGTCATCCACCAACTGCGTATCTACGAGATCTTCGATAGCAATAAAACGGCATTCCACGAACGGTTCCGCGATCATGTGATGCGGATCATGGCGCGGTACGACTTCAAAATTGTGGCGACCTGGGAATCTCGGCACCAGAACCGCACGGAGTTGGTCTATCTGCTTGAGTGGTCTGACACGGAAACGATGAAGGAGCGATGGGCGGCGTTCATGGCTGATCAAGAGTGGGCGGAGATTAAGAAGGTGACGGCTGAGGCGCATGGCTCACTCGTCGGCAACATTGAGGATCGGACATTAGAGTTGACAGATTACTCACCGAGCAGACGACTGACGAACTAAAGTTCAGAGTTTAAGTTAGGAGAAAGTTCAGTTTCAGCAACAACTCAATGGCTCCGCACAAAGCTGAAGTCGATCAATGTCCGTCTCCCCATAATTCGCTTGGAGCACACTGGCGAAAGTCACTGATGCTGAGTTTGAGATTGTTTGCAGCCGCTCAAGCAAACCGTTAGCAGTCATCGTGCATACCACCATCGTCTCGGCAGCCCTCTTTCTCGTGGCATTAGTAACGTTGTCGTCGGATACACTGTGGGAAGCGTATGAGTGCTGTTCGTTGTCACCCCATTCGATCGCTTGATTTTAGAGGAGACGCAACATGAATCAATTCACTGGCGGTTGCTTGTGTGGTAACGTCCGAATGGTGGCATCGGGACTTCCATATCGGGTCGGTCTTTGTCACTGCCTCGACTGCTGCAAGCATCATGGGGCACTGTTTCATGCTTCTGCGGTGTTCCCTCAAGACGCGGTGACGATCGAGGGCGAAACCCGCGACTACAATGGGCGGTTTTTTTGTCCCCGTTCTAGGAGCGTCATGAATGCGTCTCTAATCAGCGGGTCGTTTTTTCCCAAGACATCGACGATGATTCCTCTTCTAGCAGGTGAAGCCAGTTCCTGCGTGACATCCACAAACAATCTGCCACCTGCTTGATACATAGGGCGACCAGCGGTTAACTGCCATACAGACAATCCCAGTGGTTTCATGGCATCGGTCATCATTTGTTGATGACCAACAGAAACATAAACGTGATTTGCTCGATCATTCGCTTCAGGAATCGGAAATAAAGTCGTGATCGGTCGGCTCTGGACAATGTAAAACGTATCGTCAACTAAACACCATTCGATGTCTTGAGGCTGTCCGAAATGGGCTGCGATCTTTCTGCCTATCTGCAACGCCTTGAGTCTGTCTCGCTGCAACGTGTGTTGGGAAGTTCCCGGTGAGAATTTTGCTTGAGCGTTCTCGGTCTTGCTGATCATCGAATCAAACGCGCAGAGGGTTTCTTGTAGATTGTCCCGTGTGAAATCATCTGTATCGTTAATCTTCTTATTCATCAGTGCGGACGCATACTGTAATGCCTTGAGGTTGTCTCGCAGCATCGTATGTTGCCAAGTTCCCGGTGTCAACTTCTGCTTTGCTTTTTCAGACTTGCTGATCAATGAAGCTATCGGTCGAAGTGCTTCTTGCAATTCGTCTGTTGTATAGTCGCGGTCGAACTGTTTCTCAATCTTTCTGCCCAAGCGCTCAAGCTGCAAAATCTGCTCATCCGTCAGCGCTTGCCGATTCTGCTGCTCAGGTTCAATCTCCTGTGCTTGCGTACCGCCCTCAAAGAGGGCATAAATCGCCAGTTTCTTGGTAGATATCTTCTTATCAATCACCCTGCCGTTACGCACTTTATAGCTATCAGCATTTACCAGCCCAGAGACCATCGCCTCGCCCAGTCCGAAGCTAGCATCAATCGATAACACTTTTCGATTAGCAGTGACGGGATCGGCAGTAAACAAAATTCCTGCCACCTGCGGAAAGACCATCTTCTGAACCACGACAGACAGATAGACTTTACGGTGGTCGAAGCCGTTTTGTAGGCGGTAAATGACTGCTCGATCGGTAAAGAGCGATGCCCAGCACTTGCTGATATGCTTTAGAACTGCCTCCTTGCCGATAATGTTCAAGTATGTATCCTGCTGCCCTGCAAAGGAGGCTGTCGGTAAATCTTCCGCAGTGGCGCTAGATCGGACTGCATAGGCATTGTTTTCTCCAAACCTGGAGAGAAGACGGGCGATCGCTTCATTGATGTCTTGAGGAATCGCGATTCCTTCGATTGCGCTACGAATCTCACTGCTTAGTTCAGCGATTTTATCCCGGTTTTCTACTTTGAGTCGTGATAACTGATCCAGCAATTCAGGAATCGTTGTTGATTCCCCAATGATTCTTTTGAAAGCTTCAGTCGTGACACAAAAACCATCGGGTACGTTGATTCCTTCGATTTTGGAGAGTTCTCCCAGGGTTGCACCTTTCCCCCCAACAACCGTGAGTTTTGTTTGGTCAATGTCCTGAAAACCAAGCACCAATGAACTCATCGTTTTACCTCTTAATCGATCGCATTTTTCTGACGTGAGAAGTCATGGAGTAGTGCCGATCGCTCTAGCCAATTCCGATTTCCGACCAGTTCAACATTACTAGCAGTTAAATTGTTGCATGGTGAATGAATAGCCGGATAAGAATTGCGATCGTGGATTCAAAGAAGTCAAGTTTCGGCAGGAATAGCAAACTTATAGCTGCGGTGTTAGCTCAGTCATCCATTGAACGAGTTGAATCACAACGCCATTGGGATCAGTGACCTGAAAAAACCGTTCACCCCAGGATTCAGTCTCAATTGGAGTGGTAATCGTGACTCCTTCAGCTTTCAATCGCGTATATTCTGCATCAATGTTATCGACAACAAAGGCAATCAGCAAACCATCTGCTCGATGTCCGCGCATGGCAACGGGTTTGAAGGTTTCTAGCCCAGTTCGCAGGAAAATCAGGTTGAAGCCAGCATCTTGCCGCGAGAGGGACACGAAGCCATCCGCAGACATCTCTTCACTGAAGCCAAAATGCTGCTTGACAAACTCAGCCGACGCTGTGACATCATCGACGTTGAGTGAGATAGCGGATGCGGTGATCTGCATCAATTCTCCTCCAGTGTTATTTAACTTAGCGATCGCGCTTTAACCATCAGTAGCGCTAACCCATCCGGCGTGATCACCTCACCCACATCCACAAATCCGGCTCGTCGATAGCATCGAATTGCCCGCTCATTGTTGGGTGAAGGGTCGGTCTGCACTTTGGTCACTGCCGGATCTTGGAAAAGTTGCTCTACGAAGGTCTGAATCATTGCACGACCCAAACCGCGACCAAGTTGCTCCGAGTTACATAGAAACTGGTCAATGCCTCTCGCACCCGGATCGGTTTCCTGTTCCCACCACCCATCCCCCGCTCCCATCACGATGTAAGACTGGATAAATCCAATAGGTTCATTTTCAAGTAAAGCAATGTAAGCTTGTGTGGTCGATTCGCCGGTTATAGAAGGTAGATACTCACACTCCACATCGGCGTAAGTTTTAGGATTGTCCCACCATTCTGAGACATGCGATCGATGTAGCCACTCATGTAGCATTGGCAGATCGGAAGCAACCAACGGTCTAAAAGAAATCACTTTGATTGAATCCTCATTTTAAGAAAATGCACTCTCTCCATCTATCTATCAAATTCTTACGACACTATCAAAATCTTGGGATCAATTTCGACAAACTGCGTCAACAGATGATTTTCAGATCCGATTCAACTGTAATACGACATACTACAAATGCTGCTCACTCTCAAGGATGAGTTTGAGCAACAGATTTTGCGAATGGCTCTACCAATGCCCGAACTCGCGCCGCATCGTCTGGATCAACCAAGGGTGCTCCGTGAGCAGGAATGATCACAGGATCACCTGCCAATGCCTCTAATACTGTCCGAGCGACGGCTTGAACATCAGAACAGAGGAGCTTTGCGTAAACTCGATTGATACTCAAGCCAGGCGCACTTTTAGCCCACCAAAACAAAATTCTTGTCCAGGATTTCGGCAAGGCTGACCAATTGATCACCAACTCATCAACATAGACAATGGGGCGTTCTGCTTGATGAACTATGTCGATCTCCTGAAACCTGCTAGCTGGCTGATCGCGTAAATTGCTTCCACTCAGCACGATATTTGTCTTTTTCGACTTCATCCAGAAACGTTGCTTCCAAAGTATTCACATTGAGTTGCCAAAGTTCTTCCCAGCTAAAGCCCTGTGCTGCAAGCGTTAAATACTCGTTCGTCAAACTCGTGGAAAACATGGCTGGATCGTCTGAGTTGACGGTGCAGTACAGCCCAGCATCAACCATCTTGCGGATGGGGTGAGGCTGACTTCGCTCGACAACCCCTAAACAATAGTTGCTTTGGGGAGACACTTCTAAAGGAATTTGATGTTGGCGGAGGACTTCCACTAAGTTGGGATCGTCTAAACACCGAATGCCATGTCCAATTCGCTCAGGTCTCAAAGTATTCACTGCGCCCCAGATGCTTTCTGCTCCCACTGCCTCCCCTGCATGAGCCACCAAGCGGAGTCCTTGCCGACGGGCTTGAGCAAACGTTTCTGTGAACAATTCTGGTGGATACCCAACTTCAAGTCCTCCGATCCCTAAGCCTACAAATAACCCACGCTCTTTCCCTTTCACCACAAACTCCAAAACGCGCTCTTGAGAATCAGGAATCTCACGTGCAATATCGGGAATGAAATTAATCTGGCAGTGATAGTTGGCTTCCCCCGCAGATCGTCCTGCCGCAATCGCGTCTAAAATTTCGTCATCCTGAAACTTTTGAATCAGAAACGAGGCACTCAAGAAAGCTTCCGTGTAGCGAATGTTTTCCTCAGCTTGTCGTTTGTAGAGCCGTTCAATCATCAGCGCATAGTCTTCTGGTGTTTGCAAGCACCGAACCGCTGCTGCGTAAACCTCGATAAAATGCGAAAAATCGCGAAACTCAAAAAATGACTTCCATTCGTCTAATGAACTCATCGGTAACTCAACGTGATTCTGCTGCGCCATGTGATAAAACGTCTCTGCGTCTGTTGCGGCTTCGACGTGAACATGGATTTCAACTTTGGGCATAGCGCGAAGCCAAGCCGCGAGTTCAGGAGCAATTGAGGTCACTGTGTTAGTGTGTGGCATAAACTCAGCCTCTTAATTTGTACCGTTGTCGATCAATCAGCATCAGCAACGCAGGCGGGATAAACAGCCAAAATCCCGAAATCGGTTCAAGCGTAATTCCAACAGCAGCCGTTAGCAAGAGCATCCAACCCGGAAAACTGGGTAAGGTCATCTCTCTTGTTTGTGCCCAACAACAGAGCCATCCGATGATTAGGACAAATGGCGTGACCATCATGCACCAAAATGCAGCTTCTCGGTCATAAAAAGGATCTAATGGATTTGGAGCGATCGTATTGAACCAACCCTCCTGCACAATCTCCATCAAAGGTTGAGCAAAAAGCCACCCGTGGATGAGCGGATGGAGAACACCGATCGCAATTAACCAGTACCCACTCACTCGAAGCATCTTGATCTCCTTAGGTCTAAATGATTTGACCGTATCAAATTGTTCTTGAATACGCTACCGTATGGTTATAGATTAGTGACCTATCTCGCCAATGTCAATACGCCACCGTATGGTTAAGCAGAATGAGATTTCCAGGCTTGGACAGCAAGATTGGATCGACTTAGGGCTAAGAGTTTTAGCAGAGAACGGAGTGGAAGCCGTGCGAGTTGAGCCACTTGCTAAATTGCTGAACGTGACAAAAGGGAGCTTCTACTGGCATTTCAAAAATCGGGAAGAGCTTTTAGAAGCCATCCTGCAAGCATGGGTGAATCGTGAAACGGAGAGCATTATTCAGCAAGTTGAGGCAGCAGGGGGTGACGCTTCAGCCAAACTACTTTACTTGTTTGAACTTGCCATTCAAGATAATGGTCAAATCGAAAATGCAATTCGAGCTTGGGCAGCGAATGATTCTAGAGTTACTACAATTCTTGACCAGGTTGATCAGCGTCGTCTCGACTACACAAAGAATTTGTTTTTAGACATTGGCTTCACACCGTTTGAAGCAACAGTACGCGCCCGAATGGTTTACTACGCTCTGGTGGGTGAACTCGTCCTTGGTATTCAGACGAGTCGGGCTGAACGATTAGCTGAGATGCACCTCCAGCATCTTATTCTGACGCGCCAAGATCAATCATGAGCACAACTTGTACAGAGAATGTGAAGCCAGCTAATGGTACCCATTACCCGCCGCAAATAGCCTTTGCATCATCAGCGATCGCCGAAGTTCCGCTTAGATGGTGGAGCGAGGTGGATTGGCGAATGATGCAACTGCCTGGGCGAATGATTTAATGATTTCAGCGATCGCGTTCTTTTGTTTTGTATGGATTGAGTTAAAGCGACTCAATGTTTCTCGGCTCTGGCTCATTCTGTATGTTGGGCTAACTTTTGGTGTTGGACTGTCTTGTTCTCTACCACTCTTCCTATATCTTCGAGCGCAAGATTTTGATAGGACAACCAGAATTAGATAGCTGAACCACGATCGTTGTTCTAAGCTGGAAGGATTATCGAGCAGGAGGGGAGGTCAGCATTGTGAGCATTATTTTCTCTAGTACCACACAACTCGCTGCTGCGATTCGAGCGAAGCGGGTTTCGGCGGTGGAAGTTTTAGAAGCGCATCTGACCCAGATTGAGCAGTTCAATTCTGCTTTGAATGCGATCGTCATTTTAGAGGTCGATCTCGCTCGTCAACAAGCACGAGAAGCCGATGCAGCCTTAGCGCGTGACGAAAACTGGGGAGTGCTGCATGGTGTTCCTTTTACCTTGAAAGATGCTCATGCTACCGCCGGAATGCGAACCACAACTGGATTTCCGCCGCTCGATCATGTGCCCCAAGTGGATAGCACGGTGACAGCCTGACTGAAAGCAGCGGGTGGTATTCTCATGGGCAAAACGAATGTGGCAACACTCTTGGCTGATTATCAATCAAGTAATCCTATTTTTGGTCGAACCAACAATCCTTGGAGTCTTGATCGCACCCCTGGCGGTTCTAGTGGTGGCGCGGCAGCCGCGATCGCAGCCGGAATGACTCCCTTCGACATCGGGACTGATCTCTCCGGTTCCATTCGCATTCCTGCCCATTTTTGCGGTGTGATGGGCTTGAAACCGACAGAGCATCGAGTCTCACTGGCTGGACTGATTCCAGGACTGTCTTCTCCCCGCAGTGTTCGCATTATGTCCTGCATTGGTCTAATGGCACGAACCATCGAAGATCTAGCATTACTCTACGCCATCATTGCGGGGGCAGACGAATTCGATCCAGATGTGCCGCCTGTCGGAATTAACCCTGTACCAGAACTCGACCTCAAACCCCTCCGAATTGCCTTTGCAACAACATTTCCTGATCTTCCAATCGCGATCAGAATTCAAACTGCGATCGAGAAACTGGCAACACAACTCAGTTCACTCTGTGCCAGGGTTGAAGCGCCTCCTCTCCCCCCATTTGATGCTGTTCACGCCCAATTTGGCGAACTGGTGGATATGATTGTAGGCGCATTCCAGCCCGAATCACAGCCGAAGACGCTTGCTCAATATCTAGAAGCACTTCACGATCGCGATCAATCCATCCTGGCATGGGAGCAGTTTTTTAATCAGTGGGATATTTTACTCTGTCCCGTGGCGATGGTGACCGCATTTCCTCATTGTGAAGCGGGAACACCATTGCAAGTAGACCATCAATCCGTTGAGTATTGGCAGGTTGGCGACTATTGCAGCGTCTTTAACTACACGGGACATCCAGCGGTTGTCTTGCCTTACCAGCAAGATCAGGATGGACTGCCGATTGGGATACAGTTAGTGGGAAAACGTTGGGATGAATCACGACTGTTAGCGATCGCAGCATTGCTGACACAGGTAACAGGCAAGTTCCAACCACCAAGCGTATCCTATTGAACTTTTTCCAATCGGTAAGAATTTGTGAGCAAGCAGACAAATGCAACATTAGGATTAGAAATTCTGCCGTCTTTCGATAGGGAAAAAATTAATTCTTATCAGTGGCTTCAATCTGGTGCTGAACTTGTACGCTGAAAGGCATTGCTGAACGATGGAGGAAAGACTGATGCCACGCTCTATTCTCTTCTCGCTAGCTTGGATCGCGATCGCAATGATTCCGCTCATCTCAACGACTTCATCCGCACAATCCACTTCCTCAAACCCTCCAGCAGCGACGACGATTCCAGTCATGTCGCCCTACGATTTGGTATTCATGGCATATCAAGGGTACTTTAGGTCGCAAGGACTACGCGGCTACGGGACGTTTACCGATGGTTGCAATCAGGGCAAGATTCAAGCTAAGGATGTGGTTGATGCGGCGATCAAAGCAAATCAGCTACCACCGGATATTTTGAGCGATCGCGGTTATATGAGTGCTGTCGATGCTAACCTGAAAGCTTTCAAAAATAATTCAGGTCGCTAACCTTGCTACCGCCAGATTTTGATTTTTGTGCCATCGGTGATGCCTGCTAATGTTTGTCCATCGGGGCTAAACGTGATCGCACCTCCAGCAACCAGAAACTCTTGTGTTTCAAAGACAGGTTTATCCAAACCTAAATCATAGATTCGCAACGGTGCGTAGCTGCTCCCAGAAGCAACATACTGCCCATCTGGACTAAAAACGGGATTTTCAGACCAGTGAAATTCGTAGTTTCGGGTGCGAATGGGCTTCCCCGTCTCCACGTTCCAACGCTGAATTCCTTTGACCATTGACTCATAGGTGTTAATCAAAGTTTTGCTATCTCGGCTGAATACTAGATTGCCAATTGGCTGATTGCCTCTCAAGGTATGGAGTTGCTTTCGGGTGCTCACATTCCAAAGTGCGACCCTTGCGGTATCTGCAAAGCAGCGCGCTTGCCGATTACTGCTCGCCAACCTCTGCCCATCTGGACTAAATGCTAAGGTTCTTCCGTTTGCTCCAGTTAGACGAGCGCGAACGACACCGCGCTGCACATCCCAGAGTTGAATTGTTAAACTGTTTCCGGCAATGCTAGCGATTGTTTTGCCGTCTGGGCTAAAAACAATCGTAGAGCCTTCAGAGGAAATCGAATCAGTGCTTTTGAGCGTGCGAACTTCCTGCTTAGACTGCACATCCCAGAGTTTAATCAGGAGTGTTTTTTGAGCAGGAAAATAATTGCTCACCGCCAAGATCTTTCCATCGGGACTGAATGCGATCTCATCATCGTATCCTCGATCTGAAAAGCCAGCGAAACGATAAATGGCTTTCCCTGTGTTGATATTCCATAGTTCTACGATCGCTTCACCCGATGACGTTTGCGTTTGTACTGCGATCGTTTTTCCATCTGGACTCAAGATCATCCGATTCGCAGCGGTTGGGATTGTTTGAATCAGTTTTGCAGTTCTCCAATTTTTATTCGCAGTCGCTTGAGCAACTGGTGCAGCATTGCTCATCGATAGTGGTAGATTGATGGTTATAGCTGAAACCACCACACCCAAGCCGACAACAGCAGCAAAGAATCGAGAAATCATGGTTAATCCAATCGAAGTCGCTCATGTTTGATTTGGTAGCGTTCTGTCTCGTGTGCGAGTGACTTAAGAAAAGAAAGTCTGTTTGGAAAGTTCCGCACAGCTAACTTGACTACAAACGATCAATTCTTGTTTCCAAAATTCAAATTTTCTCCGCTAGTTAGAGGCATATTCTAACTAGCGATAGAGATTAAAGCAACAGCATGATCAGAATGCGGAATTGCTTCTTCTACCAATGTGTCTAGTACTCCAATGCATCGCTTCAGGAACTCGATTGTACTTTGCTATGAAGGAAAGTTTTGTGAAATCCATACTGATGAAATCTTGGGTTGGATCTGCGATCGCTTCGCTTCTCCTCTTTAGTTTGATCGCTTGTCGCTCCTCTCAGTCCACATCCTCGCCCCCAAATCCCATTGACACCCGACCGACTAACAATTTGATCGGACTATTGGTTGTGAGAAAAGACAATTTGACGAATCAGTTTCGAGGAGAAATCTATCCAATCGCGTTACGGCTCAACGATCGCTATCTCGAAGTCAATGAAGACGTAACACTGGACATCAGAAATGGTGCAAATCTCGATCGTTTAATTGAGCTAAAAAATCAGCGCTTGATTGTCAACGCGATCAAAGATTTTACGATCGTTGCGAACCATCAAAAACTGGGTGATTTTCAAGTAGAGAAACCAATTATCGGTCAATTTGCTTGTTCTGCTAGCATCACAGGGGCAGGAAAATTTCGAGATCAGACGACGCTCTCAACCGTCTTTGATCAGATTCCAAAAGAGCAGTCTGGTGGGGGTCGAGGTATTATTCGCAATCAGAAATTTGATGAAACTTGGCGGATTGCACTCGCACTGAGTCAACCACCGACCCTTGCTAAATCCATTACGCCAACGGAAGCAGAACTTGCACAGTATCGCCAAGCCGCGATTGATGTTGGCAAAGCTGCGATCAAGCCATTTGACAGAGGTAACGCTTTACCCGATGAAGCAAGTGTAGAATCGCTGCAAGTGATGGATCTCGATCGCAATGGCTCATCCGAAATCTTTGCAAAAATACGTCAAGGAAAAGCAGCTTCTAACGCTGCGGCGCAAAATAATCCAACGGGGTTTGCAACGGTCTGGTTAACCTATAGAGATGGCAAACCCCAACTTTTAGAAACGCTGCGAATCGGTGTGAGTCTTCAGGGTGTTCCGCGATCGCCCTTTCATGATCTACTAGGAACGGCTGATCTCGATGGAGATGGCATTGAGGAGATCGTACTCAGACGCACGGATTATGAGGCAATCAGTTTCGAGATCTACAAATACGAGAACGATCGACTTCAGCGAGTTTTTAATGGAGCAGGGTATGGTTGTTAGTTTGCTCTAGCTCTCCGGTTCCAGCAACCAGCGCTTTTAAGGTCATTCTCTCACTTCGCTTTCAATGGATGAAAACAAGCACTTGACATCTGGGAATGGTACACTTAACCTATAAGTTAATTAACCGTTAGGTTAAATGCAGATGTCCACCGACTCTCTGAGCCTCATCTTTACTGCCCTGTCCGATTCCACTCGGCGGGCGATTCTTGCCCATCTTGTTCAAGGAGAAGCCTCGGTGACAGAATTAGCTCAACCCTTTGAGATGAGTTTGCCTGCTATCTCCAAGCATCTCAAGGTGCTAGAGCGAGCAGGACTTATCACACGCGGACGAGAGGCACAGTGGCGACCTTGCCAACTCAACACAGCACCGCTCAAAGATGTGGATCACTGGCTCGAACAATACCGACAATTCTGGGAGGACAACCTCAATCGCTTAGAAGACTATCTGCAAGAGCTACAAGCAGAACCTTAAGGAGAATCAATATGGCGAATACAGAAGCTTTATCCGATCGCGAGATTGTCATCACTCGCATCCTCAACGCACCGCGAGAACTCGTATTCAAAGCATGGACAGAGCCACAACACCTGGAAAAATGGTGGGGACCGAAAGGATTCACCACTCGCGTCACGGCAATAGATTTTCGCCCTGGAGGAGAATGGTGCTATGTCATGATTGCTCCAGACGGGACAGAATATCCCTCGAAAGGAGTCTTCCAAGAAATTATCCCGCCTGAACGGATTGTCAGCACCGATGAATTTGGGGACGGCATTGAGCAGGTACTAGATGCAGATTTGCCTCAAGGCATGGTCACGACTGTTTTATTCGAGGCGCTTGAGAACAAGACAAAGCTCACAATTCGGATTGTGCATCCGTCTGTGGAAGATCGTCGTAAGCATGAAGCAATGGGCGTACTGGAAGGATGGAACTCTAGCTTGGATTGCTTAGATGAGTACCTAGCAACGCTATGGGTCAAGAAAGCTCACAGCGAATCCTTGAAAAAACTGGACAGTGATGCATTTCAGTGAGCCTCCACTTCAGCCACTCTAACAAATTAATACAAACAAACTACTCATCGAATTGAGTGGTTAAACTTTGGGAAAGCACGTCATTTACTTTCGGAGGGAATGATGCAACTGAATCCTTACCTGAGCTTCGATGGACACTGTGCAACTGCCTTTCAGTTCTATGCACAATGTTTAGGAGGCAGCATTGAGGCGATGATGACCTATGGAGAATCGCCCATGTCAGATCAGACTCCAGCAGCATGGCAGGACAAAATCATGCATACTCAACTGAAAGTCAGCGACATGACGTTGATGGGAGCCGATAGCCCACCAGATATGTATGCTGTTCCTACAGGCTTCTCAGTCATGCTAGGCATCAATGATCCAGAAGAAGCTGAGCGTATATTTAAGGCATTAGCGGAGAACGGAACAATCCAAATGCCGATTCAGAAAACATTCTGGGCTGAGAAGTTCGGCATGTTGACTGACCAATTTGGGACACCGTGGATGGTGAACTGCTATCCCATTGAGTAAATCTAAACATAAGCATCAAATGCAAGGAGTTCAAACGATGGAAGCAACACAAGTACAACCGGAAGCTCGTATGCCTGTGGAACCGCAAAAAGAGCATCAATGGCTTCAGAAACTCGTGGGTGAGTGGACTTATGAAACCGAAGCCAGCATGGGAACTAATCAGCCTGCGATGAAATCAACCGGGACGGAAACGGTGAGATCGATCAGGGATCTCTGGTTCCTGGCTGAAGGGCAAGGTGAGATGCCCGGCTGTGGGCTAGCAACAACAATCATGACGCTCGGTTACGATCCACAGCAGCAAAAATTTGTTGGTTCTTGGATTGGATCAATGATGACCTATCTCTGGCGGTATGAGGGAGAATTAGATGCTTCAGGCAACAAGCTCATTCTCAACTCAGAAGGACCTGTGATGACAGGTGAGAACAAGATGGCGAAGTACCAAGATGTGATTGAGTTCAAGAGCGAGGATCATCGGACTTTGACCTCTCATGCACTGGGTGAAGATGGACAGTGGTATCCGTTTATGACAGCAGACTATCGACGCAAGCAATCATAGGGAATTCCCAGACACCAACCGCTTAGGTGGTATGGTGCTGGCTTCCCAATTCATCAAAAGATGCTTGGGCTGATGAAGAAAAATATTGTTAGTGCTAAGCTTTAAAGCGAAGAATTGAAGAATCAAAGATGCGTCGATGTCTTCTAGCTTTCCTCTTTTTTCCGCTGCTCAGTCTGGGAATGTCGTCTCCTGCATCGGCTCAAGAGCATCCGGTTTTAACTCGATTGTACCTACGCGATCGAGTTGTTGTGATCGAATCGGGTCAAGATAGCGTGCTTTATACGATTACGACAAAAGATGGCACATTGGATGTCAAACTGAATGAGGCTGAACTTCAGGCAAAGCATCCAGAAATTTATGAATCTGTTCAACCCGCCATTGCAAAGCCAGATTCGACTTTAATGATGTTGGATGTAGGGCAATTCAGACAATAGCGATCGTGCCGCAAGTTCAGTAAAAGGCACAGATGCACCTTTCTACACTTGAGTTCAAACCCATTAACTTAGAGTTGCATCAGGAGTTGTGCATTCAGTTTCGAGCAGACTCTTTCGTGTGCAGCTTTGGCTCCTCCGATCGCTTCTATCAAGAAGACGCAAGTGGAGCAAAATATTTGCAGTGGTTGAAACAGCGGATGACCGAGATGCCAAACAGTTGTGTGCATATTTGGAAAGGAGAGCAAATCATTGGACAAATCGAGATGCAACGCTGGAGGCTCAATCCAGAAGCGGGCTATGTTAATCTGTTTTACCTAACCCCAGAGTTTCGAGGTCAAGGTTTAGGTCAGCAATTAGATCGATATGCCGCTAGTTTTTTCAAGCAGCTTGGCTGTAAAACAGCACGCTTGAACGTTAGTCCGACGAATCTAGGCGCAATGAGATTTTATCTCAAGTACGGATGGGTTGATTTAGGGCAGCGAACAGATGATCCTGAAGTTCACTATCTGGAAAAGGCTTACGAAGCTGGCGAGCAGTAGTATCCGATCACCTGCATAAGCAGAAAAATTAGGAGAATGACAACAAGTGAGGATTTCACAAATTGCATGAATGGTAATTCCACTGGGCAATCTGCGGGTCACGACTGTACCGTTAGAAGCATAAATCAAAGTCCAGTCGCCCAAGTAATTAACTTTGCCTGGAGGTCAGGCACTTGAGCAAAGAGAACAGTACAGTTCTTTCGCACCTGTTCTGCGATTGCAGCTTCTATCTTGATGAGTACAGAAGGATTGTTTAGAGTAGGATTCATCTTGTCTCCTTTAATGTGCTTGATTTATTTCTGAGAACTGGGAAACGGCTGACACTGAACTGTCTTCACATTTCGCAGATAGTTCAACTCAGGCTCGAAGCCAGTGGGACAGAAGACATACACATTGTCTTGAGGTCGGCTAATGACCAAACGGTAGGCGCTTTTGATCACTTCGATTCTGGGAATCACTTGCGGATAGACTTGAGCTAAGGATGGAAAACTGAACAGTAAGAGTACAGCAAACAGAATTGTGATTGAAATTGCGTAAATCTTCCGGTTCATTAGAAACCTCCTGATAGGTCTTGTAGCATCGTTCTGTTTCTTCTTTTTGAGTAAGCATTGACTATTGACTAAAAAAGGATGCCTTGATCACTCAACTTGCAGTAAGTTGCACTGTGATAGAGCAGCTTACGAATTGCTAGGCTTGCTGAATTTACTCCGCATGGAGAGCTTGCCGAGTGTTGCTCCATGTCCCAAGCACGGCACTAGGATTCCAATATTCGCGGTAACGGAAGAGCTTTCCAGCCTTCGCTTCCAGTCGCACGACATAATTTTGCTGATAGTAATGCCCTGTTGCAGCGATGATGCCTTCCACGTGAACTTCCGCAAACAAAACATTAGGATTGGAGGTTTGATATTGCCCAATGCTCGTCAAGGTCAAATTTTGCATTTGTGCGATCGCGGTTTTCATGGAGTTGCAGATTTCAAGTCTGCCTTCTAATCGTTCGACTGAACTAGGAGCAGAAGCACAGGGAAATTCCATAACAGCGTCTTCAGCCAGTAGCTCTGCCCAAGCGTGAATGTCTGTTCCAATCAGTGCGAGATGATCAGCAAAAAGTTGAGCAGGTGTCTTTTCTAATGGTTTCATTTAGGTTTCTTCTTACCGATTGGAAGTATCGTTCGTCCCGATAGTTGCTGCTTTAAGTTCCTACGAGCATTTGCCAGATTTTGATGGAATGAATCCACACAGCGATTTTCAGTAGGGTGGGCATCGCCCAGAATTTTGTAAAACCCTTCACGGTAAAGCTTTGTGGGCAGTGCCCACCCTACAATTTGTGGCTTAAGCGCTAAGGCACCTGTATCGAGCCGTGTTCTGGTAAAGCTTGTTGGCTGGAAGGAACGTGCTGGACAGTACGCCCCTCAACTGTGCCCTTTCCCCATCGCACCTCGCGTTAGCAAGGATCTGACAGGCACCCACGTCATAAGCGACGGCGCTTGTGCAGGTGACCGTGATATCCTGATTCGCTTTTTGATCGTCGCCTTTAGTCGATGCTGTGCATCCGCCTAGCACTACGCCTGCGATCGCGAAAGACATGAAAAGAAATCGACTTTCATACTGCATGTTGAACTCCTGCATTGCTTCATGCGTGTTTATTTCCCATCCCCGATATCCAACCCTGTCCAGTGAGCCGCAAAAGCCCACATATCCGCCGTCTCCTCGATAATCTTGTCGATCGGCTTGCCCGCTCCATGTCCCGCCCGCGTCTCAATGCGGGCAAGGTGGGGCTTATCACCAATCTCCGCCGCTTGGAGCGCAGCAACATATTTGAAGGTGTGACTTGGGACAACGCGATCGTCCGTGTCGGCAGTGGTGGCAAGGATCGCGGGATATGCCTTGCCGGACTGAATATTGTGATAAGGCGAATAGCTCAAGAGGTTTCGGAAATCCGCTTCCTGTGCTGGAGACCCAAACTCGTCTATCCATGTTTTCCCGCTCGTGAACTGGTCGAAGCGGAGCATATCCATGACACCGACCTGGGGCAACGCGGCAGCGAACAGATCGGGGCGCTGATTGACAACCGTGCCGATTAGGAGTCCACCATTCGATCCACCCTGAATCGCCAAACCGTTTTGCGGCGTAATGCCCTGCGCTTTCAGATACTCGCCCGCTGCGATGAAATCATCGAAGACGTTCTGCTTGTTCTGACGACGACCCGCTTCGTGCCATGTCTTGCCATATTCGGAGCCACCGCGAATGTTAGCAACAGCGTACACTCCGCCCTGTTCGACCCATCCCAAATGCTCCGGCGAGAAAGCGGGAAGGATGGGGATTCCAAATCCCCCATAGGCATAAAGCAGGGTTGGTGCCGCACGGGTCACATCCTTGCGTCGGACGATAAACATCGGGACACGAGTACCATCTTTTGACGGATAGAACCGATGTTCGACTGCGATCTGACTGAGATCGATCGCCACCTTGGGTTGTGCCCACGCCCGCGCCGTGTTGCTGGCGACATCGTATCGATAGATCACGCCTGGAGTGTTGAAGCTGGTGAAGACGAAGAAGGTTTCTGGATCGCTCTGGTCGCCCTTAAAACCGCCAGCGGTGCCGATACCGGGCAGCTTCACCACATCGTCAGCCTTGCCATCCAGCGTATAGCGTCGAACTTCCGTTTTCACATCAGCCAGATAGGAGATCAGCAACCGTCCGCCGACCAGCGACGCATTGAGCAGAACCGAATCCTGCTCCGGCACCACATTCCGCATTACTGGGTCGGCAGTGGCGATGTCCATCATTACGACCTTGAGGCGCGGCGCGTCTTGGCTAGTCATGAGGAAGAACTTTGTCCCCACATTGCCAGCGACACTCCATTGATGATCGAGATTATCGATCAGTTTGCGGGGTTTCCAGTCGGCGCTCTTGAGATCCACTACGGTCAGTGTGTTGGTCGCTGAAATGGGTGTGGAAGCGATCGTGATGTAACGCCCGTCTTCAGTGATGTTAAAGGTATGCAACATATTCGGCTGATCCGGATTTGTATAGACCAGTCGATCTTGCGATTGGGGAGTGGCGATCGCGTGGAAATAGACGGCATGGTTGGCTACGCTCGCTTGCGATTCGGTGCCCTGCTTCGGTTCAGGGTAACGAGCGTAGAAAAAGCCAGATCCGTCCTTGACCCATGCGATGCTAGTGAACCTCGCCCACTTGACTTCATCCTCAAGATCCTTGCCCGCGTTCACGTCCAGCACCCGAATCGTTCGCCAGTCCGTGCCGCCATCCTGCACCGCATAAGCCACGCGCTGACCGTCGTTAGATGCTGACCATTCGGTGAGTGCAGTTGCCCCATCTTCTGCCCAACTGTTGGGATCGATCAATACCCGCCCTGCGCCATCCACACTGTCACGAACATAGAGAGCCTGTTGACTTTGAAGCCCGGAATTATAAAGGTAGAAATACCGTCCACCCTTTTTGACCGGAATCGAGAACCGCTCATAGTTGTACAACTGTTTTAGTCGATCCTTGAACACATCTCGACCCGGAAGTGTATTGAGATAATCATTGGTGACTTTGCTCTGCGATTCGACCCAAGCAGCGACTTCTTGATCGTTGCGGATATCGCTTTCTAGCCAGCGATAGGGGTCAGCGATCGTCTGTCCGAAAGGCTTCTCGACGACATCAACTCGCTTGGTTTCAGGATAGGTGATTGTAGTCGGCATCATGGTTTTAGACATTGTTGGGAACTCCGTACAGGCGGAGGTGAAATGGGTGGTGAAGAGGAGCGCGATCGCGAAAAGGGTGGCGCGGCGCATCGGTATCTTTTGCAACGAGAGTCGAAATCCAAAGCGGTTGAATTTCAGTCCTTCTCGTCGTGATTTTGCAGTATTGGACATATCATTGACCTACGGAAGAATGCCGTCTTTTTGTAATTGCTTCTGGAGCGGTTTTGGCAGATTTTTGATTTTGCAATTTTTGGGAGAATCGCCCTCATAGCGCCAGGACTGGATTTCTCTAGCGTGATCGAACTCGACATCAATCTCACAGAAATCACGATCGACAATCGTGTTGCCTCCGGTAATCACCGTATTTCTCTCGCCTCGACGGTTCCGAGACTCATTCACAGAGATCGGCTGCTTAAACGACTGTTCTCGATCCGTTTTGTAGGAATAGATGGTGTTCCCATTGGGTAACGTGAGCGTTGTCGTGGGTGTACCATATTTGCGAACAAACTCATTGATATCTCGACCAATCCAACTGTTCATTGTGCTATTCAATTGTTCTTTCGATTTGCGATCGTCGCACCCGAACAAGCTCACGCTTGCTAAAATTAGCAGCATCGAAATCCAAGTCTTCATATTCATTCCTCTGTGTTGAAAAGTCCTCATGTGCGATCGTTCATTTCAGTTGCAGTAAAGCTAGGTCAATGTGCGCGATCGATTGTTGGTGCAGTCGTTTGAAGGGAGAGTCGATCGCGTTGTGTTGATCTGAAGTGTACTGAGTTCCAATCCTTGATTTCTTCCAGATTCTTATGGTGAAGAGCAAGTTCGTTTCAGTATCATCCGATTTAGCTATCAATGTTCAGAATTCACTTGCCAGGTAATCACAATGATTTCCGCAAACACTAAGACAACTAATAGCCGCGAAAACGATCGTAAAATGGCTTCCATCGTCCAGTTCTGACTCTGAACCTCCCAGATCGTCACAACAATGTTCACGCCAATCACCAACCAGGGTAGAATGACCGCTGAATTTCGTCTGCGATAGATACGGAGCGATGTCTCACGCCAAAATGGGAAGGTACTGAGGAAACAAATGAGGTAGGATGCTCCTGCACTGGCGAACAGGCTGATTTGAAGACCCGAAGGCAGATTTGGGTATCCAAGCGTGATCGCCGTCAGGCAAACTCCGAGCGCGAGGTACAGGAAAGTAAACAAGGTAAATCGTTTCATTATTTCTTCTCCGGCGAGGCTTATTCTCTGTACCACACACGCACACAATCAAAGGCTCCGCCGCAAGCGGACGGAGTATGAACAGCCATTTTTTCTGAG
>NZ_JBJPHS010000035.1:0-58787 GCF_052939495.1 Phormidesmis sp. 146-12
GAACGAGAAATATTGTCTCAAAGTCCCCCAAAATTGGGGGGTTGGGGGGCAGAATTGCTGAATAACGAAGCGAGAAAATTCCATCGAATTCACGTTTATTTAAGACAAAAATCGACGCAAAAAAGCCCCAGTCGTTAAACCAGGGCTGAAGAGTCTCAAACTTACAATTCTTAAAATCTAACTACGCATCGGGAAGCAATCGACTAGCGTAGGCATCCATTGCATAAGCGGGAACTCGGTTGCTGTAGTCGATTTCGCTTCCTGTGATCGACTCTGCCAACGTTTCAAACGACTCAGAGCGCCAGTTGCGTTCGTGGATGGGCTTGGTCTGTTCGCCTCGAAAATAAGCCTGCGTACCCAACAACGCTACCGCCGCCCAACCAATTACAAACAAGGCAATTAAAATCGCTGTCATTGTCAAACCTCTTTCTGAGAGTGAAGTGAAATCTGTAACAAGGACTTAGCGGGCTGAAATCGCTCCGGGTTGTCTCTGTCTTATGTAAACAAATATAACAGAGATTGTTACAAAGTGTCAAGAAAGTTTGCAGACAATCAAGGATTATGCTAAGAAACTGACGGTTGTAGCCCGATCGGGGAGTTGACTTGCACCGATCCCTCTGTTAAGTTCAAAGAACAAAGTTTTTGGACACGTTTCTCGACAAGGGGATTTTTCGCTTCATGTCTCACAGGCCTTCCTACTTTTACTTTTTTTGGCGCGAGGCGGTTCACTTGGGGTGAATGAGGTTCTGTGTGAACGCCCCAGTGAACCGTAGAGCCAACTCTGCGGTTTTTTTATTGCCAGACCCTTCACCTTCGACCCTCATGCTGCTCAAAATCTACTTTTTTGGATTTTATTTTTGGCCCCACAGAAGTTCTGGGTGAAGGTCGTCGCGGCTGTCTTCGTCTCCCGGAACTGCTCACAAGGGTTCCGGTTTTTTTTGCTCGTTTTGGCTCAATTTTTCCAACCAACTCATCCCAATTAAGGACTCAATCAAATGCTGGATGCCAAGTTAGTTTCTAAGTCTGACGCTGCTCAACACACGATCGTTCGTCTCTCAGATCAGGTGGCGATCGGGGGACAAAAAATCGTCATCTTCGGCGGCCCCTGTACCGTTGAAAGCATGGCGCAAATGGAGACCGTCGCCTCAGCGCTGCAAACCGCCCCGGTGCAAGCCATTCGAGGTGGAGTTTATAAACCGCGCACGTCGCCCTACGCCTTTCAGGGAATGGGTTTAGAAGGACTGGAAATTCTCGCCTCGGTGCGCCAGCGCTATGGAATGCCCGTCGTGACGGAGGTGATGGCTATCTCGCAGATTGAGGAAATTTCTGCTTACGCCGACATGCTACAAATCGGCAGCCGCAATATGCAAAACTTCGATCTGTTGAAAGCGATCGGTCAGGCAAATAAGCCCGTATTGTTAAAGCGGGGACTGTCAGCGACGATCGAAGAATTTGTCATGGCCGCTGAATATGTGGTCAGCCACGGCAATCCCAATGTCGTTTTGTGTGAGCGAGGCATCCGAAGCTTCGACCCCTACACGCGCAATGTTTTGGATCTGGGTGCGGTCGTCGCGTTGAAACAAATTACGCATCTCCCGGTGATTGTCGATCCGAGCCATGCCGCCGGAAAGCGCGAACTGATTGCCGATTTGTCGAGAGGCGCGATCGCTTGTGGTGCCGATGGTCTGATTATCGAGTGTCACCCCGAACCCGAAAAATCTGTCTCTGATGCGCGTCAGGCGCTCTCCTTGCCCGACATGGTGCAATTAGTTCACAGCATCAAGCCCGTTGCCAAAGCCGTTGGGCGACAAGTGTATGACTTTCAGCGTCAGTTGGCTGTGGTCTAGAGCAGTTAAAGATAAAGGCACAGATTCCTAATTTGACGTTGGCTCAAAGTTCCCCAAGGTTGGGGGGTTGGGGGCAGAAGCGCTAAACAACGCAGCGAACAGACTTCATCGACCCGACGTTAATTTGAAGAAATTGGGGATCTGGTGCGCCGTCTAGAGAAAGCGATCGCAACTCATCCAGTCCCTCTACGATCGTCGGAGGTGCCCCCTGCAAGCGACGATCCATTCGTAAGATTGTGGCTTCTGGCACCTGGCAACTTCTGGCTTGATTGCGCGCTAGACAGACAGAAAGTGGCGTATTAATCCATAGCCCCACGATGTGAGAGAAGCCCATTTTTCGAGCGAGATGGATCGCCTGTCGTCGCTGTTTCCTCACAGCATTCGTCGCATCATAAACTGCCAGAGAAGCTTGTCCCACTTCAATCTGACGCACCGCTTCCTGAAACTGCCGCCGCACTTCTAGCCAAATTTTTAGCCACGACCCCTGAGTTGATTCATCGCCAAATAGCTGCGATCGAATCCCATCCGTCGAGATCAAAATTGAATCGGGATGAGTAGTCAGCAGCGATCGTGCAAACGTTGACTTACCACTTCCCGGCAACCCAATCAAAATCACAAGAGACGAACCCCCAGAGCCGTTCATCCCTCATCCCTAAATAATCGTCCCATCCGGAATCGTCGCGTTCTTCAACACCACCACAATCCCGCTACGAATATAGAATCCTAGATTTTCGCGTTCGGCTTCTTCGACTCGATCTTTGTTGACAATCTGAACGTTGCAGCCAATTCGAGCATTTTTATCAATGATGGCCCGCCGGACGATCGTATCCGAGCCGATTCCCAAAGGCACTTCTGGGCTATCACAATCCAATCCAGACGGGCGTTCTGCTCCTCCTTGATAGAGGTCAGCTCCCATAACCAGAGTATCTTCGACGACGCTACCCGACTCGATGCGCGATCGCACGCCCAAGACCGAATGATGCACCCGACAATCTTTGAGAATGCAGCCCTCACCGATCAGCGACTCAGTAATCTTGCAGTCTAGATACTTACTCGGTGGCAAAAAGCGGTGACGAGTATAGATAGGAGCCTTTTCGTCGTAGAAGCTGAAGGGCGGATCGGGCTGATGAGTCAGGGCTAGATTGGCTTCGTAGAAGGCTTCGATCGTTCCAATATCCGCCCAATAATCGTTAAAGAGAAACGCCTGAATGTTGTGAGTCTGCGCCGAATGAGGAATGATTTCTTTGCCAAAGTCGGTGCGATCGGGCGCTTGTCGCAGCAGTTTCATCAAGGCTTCTTTCTTGAAGACATAAATCCCCATCGACGCAATGTAGGGATTCTGTTTCGCCTCGTCGGGGTTGAGTCCCAAAATACTCGTATCGACCTGCATCGATTTCAACGCATCACCTTTAGGCTTTTCGCTAAAGTCAATGACGCGCCCATCTTTGTCGATCTTCATCAGACCAAAATCAGAAGCGCGGCGATCGTCCATCGGTACAACAGACAACGTAATGTCAGCATCGGTTTCGCGGTGACGCTGTACAAACTGACGGTAATCCATCCGATACAAATGGTCGCCAGAGAGAATCAAAAATTCATCAACATCCCATTCTTGAAACAACCAGAGGTATTGACGCACCGCATCGGCTGTTCCTTGAAACCAGTTAGGATTTTCGGGAGTTTGTTGAGCGGCAAGCACTTCGACAAAGCCATCACTAAAGCCAGAAAAATTGTAGGCTCTGGTTAAGTGGCGATTAAGGGAAGCCGAATTAAACTGAGTCAGAACATAAATCTTAAAGATTTCTGAGTTGATGCAATTACTGACAGGAATATCAATCAGGCGATATTTTCCCGCTAGAGGCACCGCAGGTTTTGCCCGTTGCTTAGTTAATGGATAAAGGCGGGTTCCGGCTCCTCCGCCAAGAATAATAGATAAGACTCTTTTCACAAAAAAACCTCTTTGCTGCCACTTCGACTCCCAACTTTAGTGTGTGCTTGTATGGTTCCGTTGACAAGGGGTTAGCGCAAGAGAATCGTAAATTGGGGATCGGGGAAGAAGGTGATGAGGGAGAACTTTGTTCCGCTTCGCGAGAAAGGATGAGTCATTCAGAATCTCGTATTCGCCCACAGGTTCACACATCCATTGTCATCTACATCACATTCATAGTTTTCACACATTACTTCTCCTCTCTCCTCCCTCCTCTCTCCTCCCTCCTCCCTCCCTTTCCCTGCTACCTTAATTTGAGAACTTAACAAAGGACGATCGACTCGTGACTCAATCCCCTGAAATCCTCGCTCGCACGCCTCTATTTGATTTAGCAATAGACCTCAAAGCTAGAATGACTGGTTTTTCGGGGTGGGAGATGCCTGTGCAGTTTGGAGGAATTGGGCAAGAACATCAGGCGGTGCGATCGACCGCAGGCATGTTTGATATTTCGCATATGGGCAAATTTGCGCTGACTGGGAAGGACGTGCTGAGTCAGATTCAACGATTGGTGCCGTCTGATCTGAGTCGCCTACAGCCGGGTCAAGCTCAATATACGGTGTTGCTCAATCCTCAAGGCGGGATTGTTGATGATCTGATTTTCTATTACCAGGGGTTGGATGCCGATAACAATCAGCGTTGGATGATCATTGTCAATGCGGCGACGACACTCAAAGACAAAACCTGGATGTTAGAGAATATGGATATGGAAGCGATCGCATTCACCGATCAGTCTTCCAAAGTTCTGATTGCCCTCCAGGGGCCAGAAGCGGTTCGGCATTTTCAAGCGTTTGTGGATGCGGACTTGTCGCCAATTAAACCGTTTGGTCATTTAGAAGCGTCTGTTTTGGGTGAACCTGCCTTTATCGCTCGCACGGGCTACACCGGAGAAGATGGGTTTGAGGTGATGCTCGATCCGACAGTGGGAAGAGAACTGTGGCGATCGCTCCTCTCTTCTGGGGTGACTCCTTGTGGTCTGGGTGCCCGCGACACGCTAAGGCTCGAAGCGGCAATGGCACTCTATGGACAAGACATCAACGACACGACGACTCCTTTAGAAGCGGGACTGGGCTGGGTCGTGCATCTTGATACCAAGGGTGACTTTATTGGTCGATCGGTTTTAGAACAACAAAAACGAGACGGCGTTGCTAAAAAACTTGTCGCTCTACAAATGCAGGGTCGCAACATTGCCCGACACGACTATCCGATATTGCACCAAGGTCAGCCTGTCGGAATTGTAACTAGTGGTACGCTATCACCAACATTAGGACAAGCGATCGCTTTAGGATATGTGCCACTTGATCTCGCCCAACCCGGTCAACTAGTCGAAGTTGAGATTCGCGGAAAAAGCTACTCAGCCACCATTGTAAAACGCCCCTTCTATCGAGTCAAAAAGTAATTCTGCTGATGTGTTTCAGTTTTCAGAACAGGTTCGAGGATTAGCGTGGGAATGATGAAGAAATAGTATTTGCAATTTTGTCAGTGGAGCAACTGAGGTGGAATTGATAGTAAACGGTATTCTCTATTACCTTGCTCACCTTCAAGATGTTGATTACTTGGCTGCGATTGTTAACTCAACTTCTTCATCAAAACTCTGCAATATCATTGTTGAACTCTTGCAGTCAAAGAATGCTGAAACCGTTGATCTAACTTGTCTTTTTGTTCGAGACTTAATACTGATTGGATCTCGGCATCCTGACTCCAAAAAATTTGTACAAGAATATCCAGAGTCTCCGATCGTCAAAATTCTTGAACAACTACTTCTTTCTGACAATCACTTTACTCGGAAGCAGGCGGTTTATACCCTGGGTAAGACTTGTAACTATAGCAGTTTACACAACACGATGGGCAGTTATTGATGCGCTACATATCGTTGGTGATGATGCTCAATCACAAAGTGAACTATTCCAGAGTAAATTCAGGTGTATTAAGCAATTGCGACAAGATTCAAACCTTTTTGTTCAAAGAGAGGCAGAATATGACTATCAGCTTTTAAAGTTTAGTAGCGAGAGCGGTGATTTATTGAAGGCAGAGCGTAAAAAGAAACGGAAAAGTCTGGAGCGGCAATACAAACCAGCAGTTTGCTACACTCGCGTATCAAATTCGTTTGTACATTACTTAAGTACGAGAGGGTTAACACAATACTCTGTGAGTGAGCTTGAAGGATTCATTGCGAACACTACTCGTAACATACCAATATGAAGCGGTACAGGTTGCGATTCAGTCACTCGATTGTATCGGGCGTTTGTACACTTGCAATTTCATTGAGCAGCAATCCTAAGTTTATAGACATGATTGAGCGATCAAGAAAGCGTCGTTGCTCAGAAGGCAGCATTTCCAACGATGAGATGCGCGGACGCTTGGGTCTAAACAAGCAATCACTCAACTGTTAGCTAGTCGGCTGATTCGGTGGTTGAGCTTCGGGTTTAAAGGTTAGCTCGATTTTGTAGATTACATATTTTCCATCTACGGGCTTTAAGTCTTTGATCTGCTGATTAATCGCTCTCTCAGCAAGCAGGTCTAAATACCGATAGCCCGATCGACCCAACACAGCCGGAGCGCCAACCATCTTACCTTGTGGATCAATGAGAACATAAACTAGTGCAGGACTGTACCTTTCGGTGAGTGGGGCAGGCGATCGATACAGTATTTCACTCTTAATGACTTGTTCTGTTAAATCTTCAGCCGCAATGTCCTTGTTAGTAATATTTTCCTCAAACCATTTAGCGTAGTTTTGCGTCGCTTGCTGTCCCCGTTCGCTGTCAGTTGCGCCCATCGGATTAAAGACAAAATTCTCACGGGCGTAGAGTTCTTGAAGCTGACGATTTTCGGCTAACAAGCGACTGCTAGGAGAAACTGGGGACTGTGACGGGGTGGCACTTGCCGAATTGTTTCCTGGAGTTGAAGGATTTGGATTGTTTGCTGCTTGATCGTTGGGGTCAGGTACAACTGGAGCAGCAGGCAGCCGAGGAATATTACGATCGGTTGCTCCAGAAGGTATTTGGTCAGGTGGAAGCGGTTGAGAGGGTGGCTTGTCAGGCGAAGTGGGATCGTCAGGAGTTTGAACCTTGGTTCGATCGGGAGAGATTAAAGGTGTTGTGTTGGGTTTGAAAATGTAGCGAGAAATGTCAAACGGCGGCTGAGGCTGCACACGCGGAGTTGGCACACTCAAGTCAGGAATCTTATATAACTGCGATGCATCTGGTAAAGGCGACTGCGGAAACGGCTGACCCAACGGCACATTAAATTTGGCACTCGAATCAGGCAGCGGCGGCAAGCCAAACTGAGATGTGAGCGGCGATTGGGGTAGACGGCTTTGTTCTTGTGGAGTCAAATTGACCAGGCGCACCGATCGCAAGTCTGGCTGTTCGGGGGGTGAGGTAAATGCGGGCAGCGTGGCAAAGAAAAACAGATGCGCCCCCAGCGAACCAAATAGTGCCAGAGATGCAGGCTGTTGCAACAGGTCAGGCAGATTTCTAACAAACGAGGAGAAAGCAGAAGAGGGGGCGATCGGCTGATTCATAACAAGTCCATGACAAGTAATCGGGGCAGAGAGAAACAATCCCGCTCAGATCTTAGCTTCAGACTGGGAGATTGGGGAGGAGGGAGGAGGGAGGAGGGAGGAGACTTTGGACAGAATGGGCTTTTAACCTCTGGTCTAACGTCCCTGGTCTAACGTCTCTGGTCTAATATCAAATTGATCTTTGAGTGCTACAGATCTGGGAGAGCAACCTAAATCACCCACTTGTGGAGAACTTCAAGCCAAAGAAGTCTCGGATTCTCAAAGTCCCCCATTCTGGGGGATTTAGGGGGCGACGGATCTGTAGCATTAACAAATTGATTTGGTCTAACGTCCCTGGTCTTGTACCTTTGCTAAACCTCAAAAAGTTAGAAGAGTGTCCTAAGCTAAATAAATCTTCATCTCTCTCTACTGATTTTTCATGCCTTTACCTACCGTGATTTTGCCGGGTTATCTTGCCAGCGCGATCGACTACCGACTCATGGAGCAGACTCTCAACGATTTGGGCTATCCGACGGTGACAGTGCCGCTGCTCAAACGCACCTGGTTTCCGACGCTGGGCGGTCGATCGGTTTTGCCAATATTAGAATGGCTCGATCGCACCGTTCAAACTGTGATGCAAAAGTATGATGCGCCCAAGGTGAACTTGATTGGACATTCGGCAGGCGGTTGGATATCGCGCATTTACCTCGGAGAACAGCCCTACGATGTGCATGGAGTCTTGCCTGACAAAACCTATGTGTGGAAAGCGCATTCCTTTGTCGCCAATCTCGTCGCCCTCGGAACGCCGCACATCAGTTTAGAACGGTGGGCCTTGAGAAACCTGAATTTCGTCAACGAGACTTATCCGGGTGCGTTCTATTCAGACGTGCGCTATGTCTGTGTGGCGGGTAAAGCGATTTTGGGCGATCGTCGATTGGGTCAGTGGTTGGCTTACAGCAGCTATCAAATTACCTGCGGACAAGGAAACTGTTGGGGAGATGGCATCACACCGATCGTCGCGGCTCATCTCAAAGGTGCCGAAAATATTACGTTAGAAAACGTTCGACATTCCCCGCGATCGGGGGGTCTCTGGTATGGCACTCCCAGCGTAATCGAGCAGTGGGCAACTTATCTGACGTGAATGCGCTTTACAACGAAGCGAAAACCCCCAATCAAATTTACGGTTCTTTAGATTAGACAAGTCGAGAAGTGCTTCGGTTATCTTCCTGCCTTTTGGGAGAGGGGCGCGATCGCAAAGTCCCATATCTTAATTAAAGAAACAAATCTTAAGGTTCTGCGGGTTTCAAAATCACGCTTAGACAAATGACCCAGCAAATCATTCGGGTCTGTCTTATAAAGTTTCCTGTACGTTTATGAAAAATCCTGCTTTTGTCCTTCGTCGCCTTTCGACCATTTTGGCAGTCGTAATTCTAACGCTGACGTTGATTGCGGCCAGTTCTGGCATTCTTTTAGCTTTTTATTACCAACCTTCTGCTGGAGGCGCTTACGATTCGCTAAAACTACTCGATACGGAGGTGGCGTTTGGGTGGCTGGTTCACTCAATGCACAATCTCGCCGGAAACCTGGTGATCGGGGTTGGGCTGATTCAGATCGTGGTGATGTTTTTGGGCGAACGGTTTCGCAGAAGTTGGCTGACGGCCTGGGTGAGCGGCATTTTGTTTACGCTGTCAGCGATCGGTCTAGCCTGGACTGCGATGATTCTCACCTGGGATCAGCTTGGCTATTGGCGGTTCAAAATTGAGTTGGGCACGATCGAAGCCATTCCGCTAATTGGGCCGACCCTGAGAGACATTATTACAGGCGGAGCGGTGGGCAGTCTTTCGGTCGAACATTTGTACACGATTCACAGCTATATTGTGTCGATCGCCGCCGTGACGCTGGCACTTATTCATCTCGTCAGTCTCGTTTTTCAGGAAAAAGAAATCTTTGAGGAATCTCTGATTGACCTGGCAAAACAAGTAGAAGCGATCGAACAGGCAGAAAGCAAAGAGGCAGAAGTTTCTGTTTAACGATTTGATTTAGCACCTGCGGTCAGGACGCGACGGGTGAAAAACCAGGCCGCAATGCCAAGTAGCCCCAGATAAAGAGAGGATTCTGGAATTTCTTTAGTAGGCTCTACATCCTCTTTAATTTTGGTTTGAAAGGTGATTGCAGGCGCATCCACTTCAACCTGAGAATCTTCAGTCTGCAACCTTGCGACGGGCGCGGACATTGGTATTAGTCGAGGCGTTGTTGGAGAAGAGATCGTAGGAGCCGCCGATCGAGCGATCGCAAAATCCGTCAGATCAATCTTGGCAATGCTGGTGTTGGCTCTAGCGGAGGTGGTGTTGTCGCCAAAAAACAAGGAGTTGGAAGTCGAGTAGAACGAGCCTTCGAGCGAATAGTTACGCAAAACGCCGCTGAGAATGGGGGCCTGATAGTTGCGATTGGCAAACAGATTGTAGGAATTGTCTTTGACAGAAAGTTCGTAGCGAGTCAGGGCAGTTCCAGGATTAAAGGCGGTCGTTTCGCCACGAGTAAATCGCGGAGGCTTGGTTGCGCCGTCGTTTTGCGCCCAGATGGAACCAGTTTTTTTGAGGGTGTCTGTCCAAAATCCCAGTTCAACCCCTTTTTTGTCGGCACCGAGGGCAATGACGCTAAAGCCCGCTCGATCGTTAGAACTGCTGTGCGTCTCAGACAAGAGCCGAATGTTGAATCCTAATGTGTAGCCCCGGTTGCGATCGAGGGCAAAGTTAGTAGGAATTCTGGCGTACCCGGCTTGCAGCGCATCGTTAGCTGTGGTGTTGAGTGTGGTGACCCCTGCACTGACGGTTTGAGAGACACCCAAAGGGATAGAAGACATCCAGCCTTGAGCGCTAAGTGAGGTATTTTTGGAGCCGTCGTAGAGGGTCAGTGTAGCAGCGCTACTAGAAGTGGTACCCGTAAATAGGGCAAGACTGACGGTAACAAAGATCCAAGCTTTTCTCATGGTGTATCAGTATCGTCGAGTGCCGTTTCAAACTATCACTGAATTAATCACAAAAAGATAAATCGAGATTGACTACACAGAATCTTGATGAAACGCCAAATCACAGCCATCTTTAATCAGCGATGAATGCCAAAAAGTTATATGACTAATTGCATATGGAATAAGAACTAAATACAAAAGTGATTGCACTTTAGAAAAGTTTTTAAAGAGAAAGAGGAGGAAGCGATCGTTAATCAAAACAACCACACCCTCCTCAACTAGGAATCAGTGAACCAGAACTACGAACGCTCGAAAGCTCTAAAACTAAGCGCTACAAACAGGCTTATCGTTGGCATTCATCCGGACTTTGCCTTCGGAACCATTGATCATAAAGGGCACTTCTTGATCCCCGACAACGCGCACAAACGCAGGGCGATCGGCAGCACAAGCCCGAATTGCGGCGGCCCAAGCGGTGATATCTTTGGCACTCTTATCGGTGATCGGCGTATTACTGGTAATCGAGGTATCTTTGACCACCTTAAGCTGCATCGGCAACGTAAAGAATGCAGGCGTTACAGGCGGAGTGGGAAACGAAATTTCTTTGATACCCGTAAGGCTTTCTTTCTCTAGCACCATAGTTTTCGCTCCCGATTCGGCTGGTTTTGCGTCAGCAGAGGGGGTGACGGGCGTGGAGGTTGACGGAGCAGGAGTCGAGGGAGCCATCTCAGTCGAAGGCGCGGTCGAAGGCGATGAAGGAGTCATCTCGGTCGAAGGCGATGAGGGAGTCATTTCAGTCGAAGGCGCAGTCGAAGGTGACGAAGGAGTCATCTCAGTTGAAGGCGCAGTCGAAGGTGACGAAGGAGCCATCTCAGTCGAAGGCGATGAGGGAGTCATCTCGGTCGAAGGCGCGGTTGAAGGCGATGAGGGAGTCATTTCGGTCGAAGGCGCGGTTGAAGGCGACGAAGGAGTCGTCTCGGTCGAAGGCGATGAAGGAGTCATCTCAGTCGAAGGTGACGAAGGAGTCATTTCGGTCGAAGGCGATGAGGGAGTCATTTCGGTCGAAGGCGATGAGGGAGTCATTTCGGTCGATGGCATCGTCTCGGAGGGCTTCATAGAAGGGGACGAGGGGGTCATCTCCTTAGACGGTGATGCGGGCATCATTTCAGTCGAAGGCGCTGTAGAAGGTGACGAAGGGGTCATCTCCATTGAGGGCATTCTAGAGGGTGCGGTAGGCATCATCTCAGGCGCAGGAGTTGTAGAGGGTTGGGCCTCCGTGCCAGGGGCCGCAGAAGGAATTATTTGCTGCGTGTTATTGGATGGCGTTTCGTCTGGTGCAGCAGAGGGCATCGCTTCGGTAGACGGCTTCTCAGAAGGAGTTGTCGGCTTTGACTGATTGTATTGCTGATCATATTGAGCCGATGCTGGAAGTGTTTGTCCGACAAGCATAGTAAGAATACTTGCAGCAGCAATTTTCTTTAACATGTTCGATTCGTCTCCGTAATAATCTGAGTATCTGTGTCACGATCGAGCGATTCTACGCCCTGTTTTATCCCGATTCACCGCGCTGATATCGGTAGAGTTCGCACCTTGATTGCGTGACTATAATCTCCGTGCAGGTTATCTAACAACGGTTACGTCACCAATCTTCCTAAAGGTAGATTTCACTATTACAAAGAAATCAACTTCACTCATAATCAGTCGGGTAGGATGGGTTAACGTCTGATGGAGTCTTTGATCGAGTAGATTTGAGTCAATCCGCTGTGATGAGAATTTACGAGCGATCGTCCGTTTGAGTTTTGAATTTCTAATTTTGCGTTCCCAATGATTTATTCTGGGTAATCGCTAAATCGTATGTAGTTTCTGACGATCGCTATGATGCAAAGTTCTTATCAGCGTCTTGCTCCGTTTATCCAAGACTATATCTACAGCAATGGTTGGACTGATCTCAGGCAATCCCAAATCGAAGCCTGTCGCGTTTTGTTTGAAACAGATGCTCATTTACTCATTGCTGCGGGAACGGCATCCGGAAAGACTGAAGCAGCATTCTTGCCGATATTGACGCTGCTATACGAAAATCCTTCTCAAACGGTTGGGGCGCTATACATCAGCCCAATCAAAGCGTTGATCAATGATCAGTTCGATCGGTTGAATGACCTCTTGAAATATGCGGATATCCCAGTCTGGGCCTGGCATGGGGACGTAACTCAAAGTCGCAAAAAAAAGCTGTTAACTCGGCCCAAAGGCATACTTCAAATTACACCCGAATCGTTGGAGAGTTTGTTGATTAATAAAAACGCAGATCTCGATCGCTTGTTTGGCGATTTGCGGTTTGTGGTAATTGATGAAATCCATGCATTTATGGGTAGCGATCGAGGCGATCAGATTCTTTGTCAGTTGTCGAGATTAGCCAAACGAACTCAAAATCAGCCGCGTCGAATTGGATTATCTGCCACCCTGGGCGATTATGGTTTGGCGGAGGAATGGCTGCGATTAGGGACAACTCAATCGGTAATCACACCCGACATTCAAGGCGGTGCGCGAAATATTCAACTCTCGATCGAACACTTCTACGATCCGGGTTTAGTCGTTCGCGCCAAAGGTGAAACCAAGGATTCTGCATTTAACCCTTATCATTTGCATTTATTTAATCAAAGTCAGGGGCGCAAATGTCTGATTTTTGCCAATGGACGGACGGCGACCGAAGAAGCGATCGCAGCCCTGCGCGAGATTGCTCAGGCGAAGGGATTTCCTGACATTTACCACGTCCATCACGGCAGCATTTCGGCTCCTTTGAGAGAAGCGGCTGAGGCGGCGATGCGAAAACCAGATACGCCAGCCGTGACTGCGGCAACGGTGACCTTTGAAATGGGGATTGATCTGGGGCAGCTCGATCGCGTCATTCAGTTAGAATCTCCGTCGTCGGTGGCCAGCTTTTTGCAGCGATTGGGGCGATCGGGCAGACGGGGCGGGGCGGCAGAAATGCGGTTTATCTGTGCAGAAGACAAACCCACGGGCGAAGAGTCTCTACCCGAACAAATTCCCTGGCAACTATTGCAGGCGATCGCGATTATTCAGCTTTATTTAGAAGAGAAATGGATCGAGCCGCTTCAGTCAGCCAAGTATCCCTATAGTCTGCTTTATCACCAAACGATGAGTGTGTTAGTGTCGGTCGGTGAATTGTCTCCGGGAGCGTTGGCGCAGCAAGTTTTGACATTGGCACCCTTTCGATCGATCTCTCAAGATGAATATCGCCAACTGTTGCGGCACTGGATCGAAATCGACCACATTCAAAAAACTGTAGAAGGCGGATTAATCATTGGATTAGCAGGAGAAAAGATCGCTCGCAATTTTAAGTTTTACGCCATTTTTCCTGATGTAGAAGAGTACATCGTTAAGCAAGAAACCAAAACGATCGGTAGCATTGTCGTGCCTCCAAGTGAAGGCGATCGCTTCTCATTAGCAGGTCGCATCTGGGAAGTTTTGGAGGTGAATTCTAGAAAGAAGATTATCTCTGTCCAACCGACCAAACAGACCGGAACATCGAGTTCGTGGCGCGGCAGTGCGGGTGATATTCATACTCGTGTGCTGCAACGAATGCGAAAAGTTTTGCAAGAAGATATGCAATATTCCTACCTGCAAGCGGGTGCAAAAGATCGATTGCAAGCAGCACGTCAGTTAGCTAGAAACGGACTTATTCAAAATCCAATTGTGCTATTGGATGAAGAAATCTGCTGTATTTTTCCGTGGGCAGGCACGATCGCCTTTAGAACGTTAGAACGGTTCCTCAGATTTCATTGCAAACCTGCATTGGGCATCAAAAGTATTAAGGCTCGATCGCCCTACTTTCTCATCGTTAGATTGGGCAAGTGTAAGGTCGAAAGTCTGGAATATGAAGTGAAATCTCTCGCAGAAAGACACCTGAGTTCAGACGATTTACTCGATCCAGAAGAAGCCCCAAAGCTGCAAAAGTACGATGAATTCATTCCCACCAATCTGCTGCAAAAAAGCTTTGTTTCTGACTACTTAAGGATCAGTGAGTTAGCCCAAATTATTCGGCAGTGGTAGCTTAAGCGAGGTTCCATTTTTTACGCTCCTCCTATGGATGGATGACAGCTAGAAGATTTGCCTTCGTTTTTACAATATGAAGGGCGATCGACTGGTATGCTGGCTTACATCACTGTGAGTCGAGAGCAAAATTTTGATGAATACCTCACCGCTAGTCATCGATTTGGGCATGTCTGATATCGAGTATTTAGACTGTCTTGCACGGGGCATCGATCCGGTTAAAGCCTTTCGAGACAAGCTTTATGAGCAGGAGCTAAGAGAATACGGGTTTGCCGAGGCAGAAGCGCAAGCCATCGCACCGCTTTTAGAAAAGAGTGACTGCTCGATTTCAGAAAAAATCTTGGTCAACCGTGCTCTCAAACAAATTTGGAAACGCTTGAGCCGTAGTGTCTAGAAGTTTAACGGAATGAAGGGAACACACTATTGTGACTCAAGTTCGATCAGATTTCTTGCCTTATGATTTTGGCATTTCTGCTTGCCGAGTTTCTATAGAGGAGAACTTTGAGCTAGAAATTTAGCTTCAGGTTCTTTAGAAGGGCAGTTTAGTTGGCTCTCCTGAACTCGTAAATTGTGAAGAGATGCTATCGATTTCAACAGGGAACCAGGATTTTAATAAGTTGCTCAATAGCATGTTTGACAGATAAGTAGCCACGATCGCACAACTTGAACGATCGCTACTCCTTCTTTGCCACTTCAATCAGTTTCGTCAGCAGCCATATAAACAGGCAGACCAGGACGAGAGAAGCAGCCATTCCTCCCTGCTCAATGAGTTTGACAACCGTAGGACTTGCTAATTCAATTCCGGAAGTAGGCACCTGGATGGTGTTAGTAACTACGGAAGCTGAATTGCGAGGGAGAGCGTTAAAATTTGACATGAGGAAGCTGCCTCCTTTGGAGGTTGCGAATCAGATGATAAAAGGCGGTTACATGCGGTTCCAATGCTCGTAGCCGTCTTCATCAATATTATTTCTGCTATGAATACTGCACATCTTCTAAAGGTAAGAAGTTACCCCGTGTAGGGGATGACCCCCCATCTGTATCTATCTTTGTACCGAAATTTGGGGTTGACATGGGCCACTTCCATAACTGGCGCAGCTTAGAGAGTCTTATAAACTCTGAATACGATCTATTTCTTGAGATTGCGCTTCAAACCTTGCAAAACTACCCATAATCGATTGAGTTGCGCTAGTAGGCAGGGTTTCATGGGAGGAAACTCTATTAACCATGCCTATCAGAGGGCATATGTCATTTGGCATCCCTGAGTAAACATAAAGAACAGTACGATACAACGTTTGATTTTGATTACGGATTTACTATGTTCACCAAACGCATTAGGTACTGTCCCTCTCTCTGAGCAAGCACGCCAAAACGGAACGAAGCGATCGCTCACTTTAATCGATCGCTCCATCCCGTCTGTTATCCATCCCAAAAAGTCAGTAAACTTAGAACGCGCTGTGCAACCTGGAATTCACATCTTTCCTTTTCAAGGCAGCTAAGGGGATCTCAACATGAACCAGCCGAGTGGAGTGATTCCGTAGGCATCCTTGAGAAGAGACGCTTAAATGAAGTTTCACATTGCGTAACCTAAAGCTAATTTGAACTGCCAACCGCTTGGGATTGTTGCTGAGGTTGCCCATCAGACTGAGATTGTTGCCCACTGATTTGGGGTTGATTTTGCCCAGTCAGGCTAACAGTCACCACTCGATTCTTTTCTTCCTCAGCTTTGGGTAGCGTCAAGCTCAAAACGCCATGTTTGAAGTCGGCTTGAACCCGGTCGTTTTGAATGCGAGCAGGCAGAGGAATCACGCGCTGGAAACTGCCATAACGAAACTCCGATCGCCGCACTCCTTTATCTTCTTGCTTGACTTCAGACTTGCGCTCTCCCCGAATTGCCACTGCTTCTGCGGTCACTTTCACATCTAAATCATTTGGCTCAATGCCGGGAAGCTCCATCTTGAGTTGAATCTGGTCAGGCGTTTCGTGGATTTCTGCCGCTGGGACAAAGTTAGAGCTAGTGATATCAGTCTGAGCATCGCCACCGTTGTAAGACATCATTTGGTCAAACAAGCGATTCATCTGCCGTTGCATGATGTCAATGTCGCGAAATGGATCAAACCTAACGATCGCCATATTTTTTCTCCATTCCTAAACAATCTCTTGATCTCGAAAACCTATTTATTTAACGTGAATTCGACGAAATACTTCACTCCGACTGCAAATTCAGGAACGCCCCCTAAATCCCCCACAAGGGAGGGACTTTGAACTGGAATTCTTGTCTTAAAGTCCCCCAAAATTGGGGGGTTGGGGGGCAGAAGTGCAAGATAACGAAGCGAAAAGTTCTATCGAACTGACGTTTATTTAAGGCTCTCTATTAATCAATTAACCTCAATTTTTAAGACGGCTCACCTCTCCAAAGAGTTAGATTTGATACGGTTTTAGAAGAGGTAGAGAACCCTACTCTTAAAGTCGTGAAATCCGCTCACAGCAGAGTTTTTCAGCCTTTGCATAACCGCCATAATAGAGAAAGAGCAAAGCTGGAGAACAAATTTGTTGAGTACAATTGCGAGTCCCATTTCTGCTGCTGACACCCATCCCAAAGCGCGTTTGTGGATGCCCGATCGCGTCATTTTTACCCCCGCTGCCCTCGACGAACCCTGGGGACAGCAGATCCTTTCACGAGTCAGAGCCTTGGATCTGCCTGTTGAAGAGTTGCCCAAGAATCGGCTGACTGGCTTGCGAGGAGAGACTGAGCGCGAGACCTACAGCATTTCTAAGCGCACGATGGCCGTCGTCACTGCGCCGCCGAGTAGTTTGAAGTTGAGTCCGATTCCCCCGTCTGCGGATTGGCAGTTTCACTTAGCTGAAGGCTGTCCTGCTCATTGTCAGTATTGTTATCTGGCGGGCAGTCTCAAAGGTGCGCCTGTGGTTCGAGCCTTTGCCAATTTGCCTCAGACCTTGCAGAATTTGGGCAACTATGAGCGCCCTGGGCAGGCTACCTCCTTTGAAGTGAGTTGTTATACCGACCCATTGAGCATTGAGCATTTGACGGGCAGCTTGTCGGAGTGTATTCGCTACTTTGGCACCCGCGAGGATGGTTATTTGCGCTGGGTTTCCAAGTTTGATGGGGTTGATGAGTTGTTGGATCTGCCACACAATGGTCATACGCGCTGTCGATTTAGTGTGAATGCGGCTCCGATTAGCGATCGTCTCGAAGGGGGGACTGCATCCGTTACCCAGAGACTTCAAGCTTTGAGAAAGTTGGCCTTGCCTCGTGAGCGGGGGGGTGGCGGTTATCCGGTTGGTTTGGTGATTGCGCCGATCATGCCGATCGAGGACTGGGAAGAGGAGTACGATCGCTTGTTTGACTCGATCAGTCGTGCTTTAGATTTTGACTGTGACCTGACGTTTGAGCTAATTTCTCATCGCTTTACCCCTGGCTCTAAAGAGGTTTTGCAAAGCTGGTATCCCAACAGCAAGCTAGAGATGGATGAGTCAAAGCGAGTCATGAAGCGCAATAAGTTTGGCGGGGTCAAGTATGTGTATGACTCTGACACGATGAAGACGATGCGCCGCTTTTTTGAAGGGCAGATTGGCGATCGCTTTCCTCAAGCGCAGATTCTCTATTGGACGTAGGTTTTGAGGGGGGTCACTTCGGTGGTGAAGTCTTCTGCCCCCCAATCTCCCAATTCTAGGAAGCTTCATGAGAAGTGTTTTGGTTCAAAGCTTTCCTAGAGAGGAACATTTCGATTCCAGAGCGGAACGATCGACTTCTAGAGCGGAACGTTTCGATTCCAGAACGGAACGATCGCTACTTAAACCCCAACGTTTCTATTTCAGAGCGGAATGTTTCTATTTCAGAGCGGAACGATTAACTTTCCAAACCCCAACGTTTCTATTTCAGAGCGGAATGTTTCTATTTCGGAGCGGAACGTTTCGATTCCAGAGCAGAACGATCGCTCCTTAAACCCCAACGTTTCGATTTCAGAGCGGAATGTTTCTATTTTGGAGCGGAACGATTAGGTTCTGAGCAAGAAAATTTTGCGTTTGAAGTGGATTGACCAATCGACTTCTTGAAGTGCTGCCGCTTCGTTGCTAGTTCAATTGGTAGGTTGACAGAGGTTTTTTGCTTCGTTGTTGTAGTCTTCTGCCCCACAAGATGCCAATTTTGGAGGACTTTCAGACAAGATTTCTAGTTCAAAGTTCCTCACTCGTGGGGGATTTAGGGGCTGCCCAGATTAACCACCGCAGCGAGAGATTTCATCGAATTGACGTTAATCACAGCTTGACGATCGCATCTCTGACCATTTTTGCCGTCGCGGGAGCCAGAAGAACACCGTTGCGGTAGTGGCCCGTTGCTAACAAAACCTGATTGTAGCCTGGGAGCAATTCAACAATTGGAGCCGGACGACCTTGAGGGCGAGGACGCAACCCATACCAGGAGCGAATTGGCTTCGCATCCACAAGACGGGGACAGAAGGCGATCGCTTGATTGATCACGGCTTCCCATTGAGCGTGATCGGGCCGAAGTGGAGCCGCATCCTCCTCAAATTCGACCGTGGCACCTACCCAATAATCGCCACCACCCAACGGCACCAAATGTACATCATTTCCCGTAATTACAGGTTCTAAAGTCTGGAACGGCTTCTCTAATCGCAGATGAATCGCCTGCCCCAACACAGGACGAATGTCTACAGGTTGATTCATTGTTGCTGTCAGAGGAGTCGATCCTAGTGCCGCAGAAATCACGATCCAATCAGTAGCGATCGTGCCGTGTGAAGTGTGCAGTTCGTGGTCGATCGCCCCGGTCACCTTAGTATTAAACTGAAAAGCTGCCCCATTCTGTTGAGCGGCTTTGATCAGCGCATGAGTCAGCGCGACGGGATTGACCTGCCGATCGTCAGGAGAATAAATCGCCGCTTTCACCCCATCCAAGCGCAACTGAGGAAAGTCAGCCCTCAGACGATCGACTTCCAAAATCTCCAGCGTCAAGCCCTGCGATCGTCGAATCTCAACCAGCCGTTCCCAGCGCGTCAAATCTTCTTCAAACTCCAGCATCAAGATTCCCTGCCGATTGTAGGGAACCACACTTCTTGTCAAAGCTTCGAGTTCTGGAATCAGCGTTTCATAAGCTTGAAGACTCGATAGGCGCATCTGCAAATTTCGACCTTTTTCCTTTTTGCTGATTGCCCCCATCAACACCCCCAAAGCCGCCCCCGTCGAAGTCGGACAAACGCTCAAATCAGCTTCAACAGGTGCAGGCAATTGATCAAACACCATCACTGTCAACTCTGAAATTTTGCTGAGTTCATACGCGATCGCCGCTCCAACAACCCCAGACCCCACGATCGCCACTTTCTGTCCCATAAAAACCAACCATCAAAACAATCATCAGCACCCCTCAACGCTAACAAACCACCCGTTCGATGAGGTTCTTTCGCTTCGGTATCCAAGTCTTCTACCTCCCAAGCTGCCAATTTGGGGAACTTTGAAACAAGCGTCTCGGTTCAATATCCCTCACTTATGGGAAATTTAGGAAACAACCCAATGTCTCAACCAAAGGAAAGAACTTCACCAAGCTCCCTCCTCCCTCCTCCCTCCTCCCTCCTCCCTCCTCCCTCCTCCCTCCTCACTCCTCCCAAGGTGCAACCGTGTACCATGAGTAAAATTACCTTCACCCTTTTCTATGAGACAGTCGTGGTGGCCACAACGCGCCCTGATGCCAGAGCCAGAAGAGTCAATTTTGTTTCGGATTTTGACTCAGACACTCGTCAGCATTGGCATCATCGCAACCGACATTGCCGCAGAAACCCATCTCAGCGTTTGGGCCATTCCGTTCAGCTTGATTGGGGCAACCTGGAGTTGGATGCGGCGGCACGATCGCAACATTCCCACTAAGTTTGCGCTGGCGATCGCGATGCTCGTAGCTTTGGCGACTTTCTTCGTCAATCTGATCGGCAATCGAGAACTCAACGACACAAGGCTGGTCTTAGTAGAACTGTTGATTCAACTTCAGGTATTACACAGCTTTGATTTACCGCGTCGCAAAGATTTGGGCTATTCAATGATCATTGGTTTAATTTTGATCGGGGTGGCGAGTACCCTGAGTCAAACCATGATCTTTGGCGTGTTGTTGCTGGCGTTCTTAGCGATCGCGCTTCCAGTATTGGTATTAGATTATCGATCGCGCTTGGGATTGAGTCGATCGACCAGTACAAAACTGACTTTACGCAAGGTTAATTTCTCCTCATTACCGTTCACGTTTGCAATCACGCTGGCGTTGGGCTTGATGATCTTTGCAGTGATGCCTCGATTTTCTGGCTACCAGTTGCGAAGTTTTCCGATGAGTCCGCAGATTCAATTACAGGGCGAATTTAATAACCGTCAAATTACCAATCCTGGCTATGTGAGAAACGGCAATCGGGGACAGGGCGCAGCCGGACAGGGCGCAGGAGCCGCTCGCAACGGTGAATCTGGGCAGATGGATAAAACCTTCTACTACGGATTTGGCGATCGCATCAATCAAAATCTGCGCGGTCAACTCGAACCCAAAGTCGTCATGAGAGTCCGATCGCAAGCCGAGGGCTTTTGGCGAGTGCAGGCCTTCGATCGCTACACCGGACAAGGCTGGGAACTGGCGCGCAACAATCAAACCAAAACGCTGAGTCGATCAGAATGGTCTTATCAATTTTTCTTACCCAGACCCGTCACCCTCAACAAAACCAAAGAGGTGATTCAAACTTATACGATCGTCTCTGAGTTGCCCAATCTGATTCCCGCGCTGACGCAGCCCAAAGAGCTTTACTTTCCCACAACAGAGGTGGCGATCGATCCTGAAGACGGACTGCGAGCGCCCCTACCCCTGGCCGAAGGCATCACTTACACCGTGCTTTCAGAAGTGCCTTACCGCGATCGTACCTGGTTGCAGAGAGCACCCGTTGGCATTCCTAGAGACGGTCAATCTTATCTACAAATTCCCCCTCAGATCGCGGCCAAAGTGCGTCAAGAAACTCAGACGATTCTCTCAAAGTCAGAGAAAGCGATCGCGTCTCCCTACGAAAAAGCGCTCTATCTGGCGCAATATCTCAAACAGCGCTACAGAATCCAGCCAAATTTGCCGCTGTTGCCCAAAGACGAAGACTTGACCGAAGCCTTTTTGTTCAAGTACAAAGGGGGCTATCCGGATCATTTCTCGACGGCGCTGACGATGATGTTGCGATCGATTGGAATTTCTGCGCGGCTCGTCGTTGGCTTTGCTCCTGGAGAATTCAACCCATTTACAGGGCTGTACGTGGTGCGAAACACGGATGCCTATGCGATGACAGAAGTGTATTTTCCCAAGTTTGGCTGGTTTGCCTTTGATCCGATTCCCGGACATGAATTGATTCCACCTTCCATTGAAGAAGATCAGACCTTCTCCGTACTTCAGCGCTTTTGGCAGTGGGTTGCGGGTTGGTTGCCGTCTCCGGTTGCGGCGGTGTTAAATCGGGTGATGAGCGCGATCGTGCAGTGGTTTGGAGGCGTTTTAGGTTGGCTCGTTGGACTTTTTTCGAGAGGTTGGATTGGGCTATTTACTGGTCTGATTTTGGCGACCTGTCTGAGTTTTGTGGGCTGGCTCACTTGGCAAGGCTGGCAAAAAATTCGCTACCGTCGCTGGCTTAACAAACTGTCGCCGATGGAAAGTCTCTATCAACAAATGCTGAGATGGTTAGCGACGCAAGGATTTCGCAAACACCCGTCCCAAACGCCGCTGGAATATGCAAAACAGGCGCAAGACGGCAAACAAAGCCACGCTCAAACCATTCAAGACATCTCTCAGGCTTATGTCAGTTGGCGCTATGGAGGTGAATCCGCTAATTTGCGAGAGCTTCAGCAAAAGTTTCGGACAATGCGGAAGAAGAGGAACTAGAGCAGATAGGAGAAGTTAAATAGTTCTCAAAGTTTAGAGTCTACTATCCAATGTCTAAGGTTCTTTGCCATCAATGTGTAAATGGGGATTAGTTCTCAAATCCTCCATTAAGGAGAGGAGGCTAAAACAGTGATTGCTTAATCTGAAATAGAAATCGGTAGAGCCTGCAAAAAGCTCTATTTCTACATCGGAGCGATCGTATGAAGAACATGAAACCAGGTCAGTATTTTGCCTTATTCACTGGCATCTTTTTTATCGTATTTGGAATTTTAGGGTTCATCCCGGCTTTGCAGCACCCCATCAATGTGATCGAGGCGCATGGCGGCGTTGAGGTACAGTTGGGCTATTTGTTTGGGCTGTTTCCTATTAACCCAATTGAGAATGGCCTCTACATTATTGTGGGAATTTTGGGACTCGTCTCAGCGATCGGTCTGGGTGGATCTCGCATCTATGGGCGCGGATTGGCCTTCTTTTTTGGGCTGCTGGCCGCCTTTGGACTGGTGCCCGAATTTAGTACCGGATTTGGCTTGATTCCCATCTTTGGCAACGATGTCTGGCTTCATGCGATCGTCGCGGCGATTTCCTTCTACTACGGCTTTATTGATTCTCCAGGGCTGCTTGAAATCGCCAGCCAACCTCCTCAAAACTCTGCGGCTGCCCATAGTCGATAGTTCTGAGTAGTCAGTGAAATAAGCGGGAATGGGGCAGGTTTTGCGATCGCATTCATTCCCACCCGTCTAGCTTAGGATCGTGAATTGAATAAGATCGATGATTGCCTGATCGCTTCGCCCCCTAAATCCCCCAGTCTGGGGGACTTTGAGAAAGCAGACATTCTAGAATTTAAGGCAGTTTCGCGGTTCAAAGTCCCCCAAATTTGGGGGATTTAGGGGGCAGAAGCCGAATCAAACGAAGCGAAACCGCGAGAATTACAGGTTGTTTAATTCACGATCCTTAGAGTCATGGGTTCAATACCTAGTGAATGAAGTTAGCTTCGCAGGTGCCTTCAACAGGGCTACCAACAAAGTTTTCTTCACGAATTGAAAGGATTTCCTGGTTTGCGAATGTAGACTTCGTTCTTATCGACGCAGTTTGAACCGCCAGCTAGATTTAAGCTAATTGCACTACATCGCCCGTGGCATCTCGGCTCGTGCCGCCATAGACATTACTTTTAGCAACACAGTCTTAAGCTCCTCGCGATTGTGGAAGCTGTCAAACCGTTGCAACAACTCACCTTCTCGAAACAGTAAGACCGTTGGCAATGTTTTAATCCGATAGCCGCTGGACAATTTGAGATTTTCGTCTGCATTGATGCCAACGATCTTGATCTGCTCATTCCAATCCGATCGCAGCTTATCCAACGAGGGTTCAATCAATCGACAAATGCCACACCACGGTGCCCAAAAATGGACAATAACGGGCATTGAAGATTCCAGCACTTCCTTCACAAACACCTGTTCGCTGATCGAAGACCGCATAGTTTCTTTTTATTATTGCTGTTTACTATTGCTTTGGGATCATCCTACCAGGGTACGCGGCTTGTTGCATCAACTAATATCGGATGGGCCCACCAAAGTAATCCGATAAAAATGGAGACCCCCACGTAGGAAGGACGCAGAAACTCTTTCCACTCAAAGGTTTGACGCTTTTGCACGATAGCCGCAAACGGCATAATAGATGTCCGCTCCCTGACTTTCTCAAACGCCTCTCCATACCGGGCGCTGAGACGACGATCGCCATGCCACACGCCAAATAAATGATGCAAGATCAGCCCGATCGAGGTCACGATTGTAAAAGTCGTCCCCAACCATAGGGTGTGAGCAATACACCAGATCACCTGACCCACCATTTGCGGATGGCGCGTGACCCGAATGATGCCCGACTCAAACAGATGCACTTCAGGCTTTTGAATGGCCGCAATTTCAAGCAGATTGAATGTAGCCGGATAGAGAAAAAAGAACGAAATCGCAGAGAGAACCCAAACAAAACTCTGCACACCCGGAACGCCTTGAACTTGCCAAAGCTGTAACCCATCGTAGCGGTGATTGTAAAAGTAAATGATTAGAGGAACGGCGATCGACAGACTCACGATCGCAAATAGCACTCGATAAAACCTTGCTCCAATTCGCTTTTCGGCCCAGGGGCGCAGAGCCGCCAAACCGCTGTGAGCGATCGCAAACCCAGTTAACAGTCCCAAAATTATCCAATGGCTGGGAGTGAGCCAGTCAAACGTCATAACGCGAAAACGGCGAGGGGGAATCAGAATTTTCTCACTATCTATTAGCTTACAGGTCAGACCCTCTTTTGTTGAGTCCCTAGTCTAGAAAGGCTTTGAGGTTGAGCGTGTGCAGTTTGCCTTGTCCTTGATGCCAGGTGGCGACCAGCAAGCCAGATTCACCAAAAGACGCGATCGCGCAAGGGTTCGTTAATCCTGTAATGCGGCTGAGTCCGTGTCCGCTGTGGTCAATTAATACAAGCTGTCCCTGTTCATCGATGAGACTGTAGCCCTCGGCGATCGCTGCCAAAAATTTCGGTTTGATTTTGAGAGGGATTCGCAGCAAACTCAACGGTTTGAGGTTAATTAACAACAGAGATTTGGGATGGTTGGGTTCGATGGCTGCCAGTTGGTAAGATGATCTCCCCAAAATGACGCGATCGAGGTGAACCGGAAGAGACACCTGACTGATCGCTTGACTACGACGATTAAAAAATTCTAGATGAGTCCCCGCCGAGACGCGAGAGATGGCAACCAAATGGCGAGAATCCAGAACAATCAGTTTGAAGGGATTCGCAAAGCAAGCGATCGGCGGATGGGTCACTCTAAAGTCAGGGAGCCGCCCAATTTTGAGATGAGCCTCTGATGACACCGCAAGCCAACGCCCCTGAGCCTCAATATCTGCCACCAACGGTTGATCCGTTTGAATCAGTGGCTTAAGAGATGGGAGCAGGGTGATCGATCGTGCCGTCACCACAAAACAGCCCTGCGGACGAATCAGTAATTCTCGAATCGGTTCAATCATCGGTTCAATCAATTGGGTTAGTAGCCCTTCTTGACCTCGTTGACGACCGATCGACAGCAGCCCTTTGGGATAGTCTCGACCCCAGATCTGACTGCCCCTTTCTAGCTGAGTGACGGTCAACACTCTCGACGATCGACTCAAATAGCGATCGTACCCCGAAATCGGAGAAAACTCGATCACAGCTAGACGCTCGATCGGATACCGCACAATCTCCTCCCGCAGACTTTGTAGAGGATGCGTCAACAAAACGCTCCTAGGAGTGAGGAGTGAAAAGTTGGGCGATCGTGGGTTAATTTTCAACTCTGGGCAACTTTGCAGCACCGATTTGAGCGCCGACAACATCTCAGCCGCCGAATGAAAGCGTCGTGCCTGAAGCTTTTGCAGTGACTTTAATAAAAGACTTTGCAACGGAGCAGGCACACAATCTGGAATCTGTACCGATTGATTGAGATGAGCCGACATCAACTCTGAAGGAACGCCAGAAAACGGTCGATGCCCCACCAACAACTCAAAGAGGAGAATCCCGATCGCATACAAATCAGTCGATCGAGAATATTGCCCATAAAATCGCTCTGGAGCCATATACGCAGGGGAACCCGTCAGACTGTTGCTGTTTTGTTCGAGTTCTTGGCTGAGACGAGCAATGCCAAAATCAGAAATCCGGGCAGACCAACCCATCGGTTGCAGACTGAGCAAAATATTTTCTGGCTTGATGTCACAGTGAATAACCCCATTGTTGTGGGCGTGGTCGAGTCCGGTCAGCACATCGGCTACCAGTTTGACACTCAAGGCGGGATGCAGACGATATTCCATGAGCGATCGCAGCGTCCCGCCTTCGCAATAATCCATGACCAGATAGCGGCGATCGTCTACATGCTCCAACGCTTGAAACGCCACAATATGCGGATGCTGCAAACTCGTGAGAAAGCGTAATTCTCTCAAAAATTGTCGAGTCGGAAAGCGCGATCGCTCCAACGCTTTGAGCGCAACAATCTGCCCAGTTTTGCGGTGAATAGCACAATAGACGCGACCAAACTGCCCCTGTCCAACCAATCCCAGGAGGCGATATTTCGATCGATTTAACTCTGGCTGTGACACACGATAGGGGGCGTTTTAAATCTGAGAGTTGGAGCGAAAATCAGAATATTTGACAGTACGAGACGCAACCGTACGAGATGCAAAACTCTAATCTCAAAGTCCTCAGAATGGGTTGGGGGGCAGAAGCGCCAAGCAGCAGCGAAGCGAAAGAACTTGATCTCTTCGAGTTACCCGCAGAGTTTGAGCAGAATAGCGTCGTGATCTAGATGACCTTCGACGAGCGCCTCGGCCGGTTCTACCCGGTTTTGGAGTCCGATGATAAAGCGATTGCAGTCTGCCTCCATTGACTCACAGCTTGTCTGCACACAGTACAATTCTCTCCCGGCAAGCTGACTAAAAAATGCAGCCAAAATCCCCGCTTCGAGAAAGCAGACGGGCAACCCAGTCGGAGGGGCTTGATTAGCAAAGGGCGAATTCCAGGTTTGAACGATCAAAAAGCCGCGATGGTGGTGCGTCTGATCTAAGTCCATTTTGCCCCAGCCATAGGTAATCCAGCATTGCTTGAGTGATTGCAAAAAGTCAGCCATCACCATGTCACTGAGCGGTGTCCCGTAGTAATCAGACAACTCTTCTCGAAAGCGATTGTAAAAGTTTTTGCCCCACCAGCGACCACAGTTAAACAACACCAGCTTAGAAGCCTGTCCCGTCTCTTTGGTCAGCCCAGAATAAATGGCTTGCAGCAGGGTTTGGGGCAGGGCCAGCAGACGATCGCCCCGACGACTTTCGAGCAGCCCCATTTCTAGATCGCCTCGGACGTAGACTTCATTGGCGTAATAGTTGGCAGGAAGACGATCGGAGGTGAGGAGGTCGGCAACAGAAATCATGGGGGGTGAGGGAGGGAGGAGGGAGGAGGGAGGAGGGAGGAGGGAGGAAAGTAACTGTTCTGGTTGGTTCTAGTTAATAAAGCCCCCAGAATGGGCAGCTTGGGGGGCAGAGGCACAAAGCAACGAAGCAAAAGAACCTCATCGAATTCACGCTTTTTAGAACATACCCGCGATCGTGAGGAGATCTTCGTCTGGGTCAGATTGGGTAAAGGCGCTTTGAACGAGGGTGAAGAAGGGTTCTAGGGCAGCCATTTGTTTGGGCGTGAGGGTGGTTTTGAGGGTTTGGAAGGTTAGTGAGTAAACGGTGGTGTCGATCGCTTGGGTGCTGTGTAGCTGAACTGAATCGCTCAACCAATGGAGGAGACGCGATCGCACAAAATTTTCATCGGCCAACAACATGCCCATTGCACAATAGCGCAGTACTAGAATGCCATTTTTGAGACTGCGTTCTAAAACGTCTAGCTTGGTGTCGGGCAGCTTGAGTTGAAGTTGGTCTGCCACCTGCTGCATGATCGTCAATTCTTGGTCACGCAGGGCACGATAGGCGCTAATCCGTTCGGGGAGAGAAACGACGTATTTACCCAGGCTTCGCAGTTCCTCTGTTTTGAGGTAGCGACTTTCGGCTTCGTCAAACACAGTTTCGATCGGAGATTGCATAGCAAAAAATAAAATTCAACAACAGTTTTAGAACCTAGCCAAAGAGATCTGAAAAATCTGTCAGCGTGAATGTGCCGTCTGAGTCTGAGGCGATCGGCGCTTCGACAATAGGTAGAGGCGCTTTGTTGAAACTTGCCCCCTCCCAGTTAACCGCCGCAAAAAACTGACCCACACTTAGCGTAAGCTCCAAAGAAATATTTTCGTCGAGGAGTGACGCGAATTGGATATCTTGTACGGCGATCGAGTGGTCATCCCAATTGCAGGTTTTGAAGAATTCTTGAACGGAGGAGTCCAGCCAATTCTGACCCTGAGCGGGAAATGATCCAGCACTCATTGCAATTCTCCTGCCCGCAGCCGCTTTTCGATGTCTCGTGCGGTCGCTCCTTCGTTGAGCCAGAATGAGGCTGCATCAATGCGCTCTTGGCCGCCCAGCAGAAATTTACAGTAAGTCTCGCCCATCGAGTAACACTGAATCTCAATGCAACTGAGTTGTTTTTTCACCAATTCGGTAAAAAATCCAGCGTACAGTCCGGCATAAAGATAGCAGACAGGCTTGCCCACATCGCCCAGCGTTCTCGCCACAGCGGAATCAAAAACGTTGATGAACATAAAGCCTTGCTTGCGATCGCCCATATCGACTTCCCAGCGACCCCAGCCTTGAGAGGTAAACGGCCACCACCAGGTTTCGAGCAAAAACATCAGATTGGTCTGACGCATGTTGCGATCGTATTCTTTCTCAAACCACTTCTCAAAAAAGAACGCATCCTTCTGGCCCCACTCACAGCCGATCGTGTACATTGTCGCCGCCGAAGCGTCTCCGACTTCTTCTTCTAATCCCTCAACTAGACCGATGATAAAGTCCTCAGTCGTCAACACATTTTGGCTATCATTCCAGTCGATGATGTTGCCGCGATCGGGGTCAAATTGAAAAAAGTCTTTGAAACCGTAGTGGTTGTGGCGTTTGGGGTTCTTGAGTTTCGCGGGGTTTTGATTAAAAAGAGCAGTCGCCATCATCTTCTCCTGCAAAGTCTAGTGGGGGCGCAAATCACAGTCAAAAATGGCTGACATGACCGTGAAACGAGTAATTGGATTGAGTATTCCCTCGGTGATTGAGAACTAACGGCTAGACGGTGCCCAGCATTCGACGGTTGACTTCTAAGATTGGCAAGAATACGTTGGCTTGAGCGGGGCTGAGGTGTTGTTTGACGACTTCCTGCATCACAGTGTAGGTGACATTGCAGCTTCGTTGAGCGCCAAAGGCTCGCATAATGGTTTGAAACCAAAACAAAAACCGTTCTCTCAGGGTCTCAGGGTCGTCTACCAGCATCGCAACTGCCGAATATCGCAACACGCGCAAAGTATCTCGCTTCCATTTAATCGTGATGTCATCATTGCCACTGCGAAAAAGAGCGGGGTCGATCGCCTGCATTTTGGCTTGCACCTGCTGCATAACTAGCGCCTCACAGCCTTGAAGTTTTTGGTAGGTTTGGACGCGCAACTCAAACGATCGCACATAATCCGTCAAAAAGCTCAATTCTTCGTCAGTGGCGTACCGGCCTTCTGCCTCCAAACTCAAGCGCTGCATCTGGCTCAACATGTGACTTTCTCTCGGAATTGGTGGTTTTGTACGCAGCATTCCCAGATTTGGAAGAGCGGTAACGAGAACGTGAGCGGTGAAGCCTGAAACCAAAGGTGAATTATAGACGATGTGAGCTTTCTGTTCAAATTTCCCATTATCAGGGGAGTTTAAGGAGGTTTCGGTCGGACTGATCTTCTAAATTTGACGAATGGTGCCATTCAGTTTTTGATTGCTCCTCTTAACCGCCAGATGAATTTGAGAAATAATTGGAGACGTTAAAGCTCGTGGTGTCCTGGATTTTTTTGAGCATCGATCGTGTGATCAGTTTTCCAGATTCGACCAAAACTTGTCCGGTCAGGGGGTGCAGCAGGTCTTGTTCGGCGCGGCGGCCAATCAGGTCTTCGATGTCTTTGATGGAGTTAATATACATGCCGGGGGGCAGTTCGACGACGACTCCATCTTTGAGAACACAGGCCTGACAAGCGAGGCGAGAGTTGGATTTGCAAGAGGTAATGACTTCTAGGGTGCGCTGTTCTCGACGGTTGACGGGCGAAAGAGACTCCATGCCTTCTCTGACATAGACGTGACAAGTCGCACACATACCGCGGCCGCCACACTCTCTCAAAACGTCTAAATTTTTATTGATCAACACTGAAAGCAGGTTGCCGTTGGTTTCGACAGAAGTTTGCTGGGCGATCGGTTCGAGTCTGACAATTTTGGCCATCGTAGGTTGGGTAGGTAGCGTGAGGAAATGTGAGTTCGTCAGTTCGATTGAGTTTGTCGCTTCGTTAAAAAGCGCTTCTGCCCTTCAAGTTGCCCATTCTGGGGGACTTTTAGCCCCTTTAGGAAGCAGATCGGATTGACAACCGTAGTGAGAGATTTCACCGAATTCACGTTAATTTAACGTCAGTTCGATAGGAGTTTTTCCGCTTCGTGATTCAGCTTTCTGCCCCCCAACCCCCCAATTTTGGGGGACTTTAAGCCAAGAATTTCAGTTCAAAGTCCCCCGAAATTGGGGGATTTGGGGGGCTGCCTGGACTTTTAACCGCAGCGAAAGACTTCATCGAATTCACGTTAATTTAACAGCAGAAGTTTTTGTTGAGCATCAAAAGCGTTTTGTTCGACGATCGCACCAAAATTTCGCACAACTTGAGAACAGCGACGAATAAAAGCCGCCACCCAATCACGAATCCATTGGTGCTGCTGGTCAGTTACAGCGTCCGTTACTTCGCCCACAAAGGTCATATGAGCGGCTCGATCAATCTGAAATTTGCTCAACCATTCACTGTCAGGGCGAGTCGTTTTTAAGTAATTGACAATGACAGCCGTTCCTAAAAACTGAGTTGTAAAGGTGTTGAGGTGATTAAATGCCGCTAGTAGATCGCGCAAAGTAATGATAGTTTGCTCTGTTACAGCGGTTTCGACACCCGCGGCCAGAGGAGAATGGGTCACGCGCCGATCGATAGCGAGTGAATTTTGGGTTGCTGCGATCGCGTGCAAAACGCTGATTGTCCCCTCAAAGTCTGACTCGATTGAGGCTTGCAGAGGAACGATCGCCCTTGAATACGCTAAAAAATCTAAATCTCGACGCGCCAACACCAACAAAACTCGTCCGGATTGCAGCTTATAAATGTAAGCTTGATACTCCAAAAACTTTAATTCAAAAGACTCAAACCCATCGGGGATCGTTTCAACAACCTGTAGGATACCTTGTGACAGGGCTTCTTTTTGCTGAAAGTTAATAGCCTGATCATTTCCATAAAAAAAAGATTGTGATCTCTGTGAGTTACCCGCAGGGGGTTGCTTTAAGTTGCTCGCAAAGGGCCGCCCATCCATTAGGGCAATTCCGGCAATTCCTGGTAAATTCAGAAAGTCCCAGATCACTTCCTGTTTCATAAATTCTTTAAGTTACGTTTCTGTACAATACATGCCACATCTTTCTTTTAGGGAGATTCTATGGATTGGTGATGTTTTTGGTCGTCTTTACATTGCCATCGGGGGTTTTTCACAGGTTGCTTTCTAAACTTCAATTTGAGTCAACTTTTATTTCAGGCTCCTTACACACTTCAGGTTTAGCCGTATGTCTGACCTTCCTTTTACTTTGGATCAGTTACGCATTCTTAAAGCGATCGCCAGCGAGGGGAGCTTTAAACGCGCGGCTGACAGCTTATATGTCTCTCAACCCGCCGTCAGTCTCCAGGTACAAAATCTAGAGCGCCAGTTGGATGTGCCTTTGTTCGATCGCGGAGGGCGACGAGCGCAACTAACCGAAGCTGGACATCTCTTACTTAACTACGGTGAAAAAATTCTCACCCTTTGTCAAGAAACCTGTCGGGCACTAGAAGATCTGCAAAATCTCCAGGGCGGTTCACTCATTATTGGAGCCAGCCAAACGACCGGGACTTATTTGCTACCGCGCATGATTGGGATGTTTCGCCAGCAGTATCCCGATGTGGCCGTCCAGCTTCATGTGCATTCGACTCGACGCACCTCTTGGAGCGTAGCCAACGGGCAGATTGATCTGGCGATCATTGGAGGCGAAATTTCTCCCGAACTGCAAGACACGTTAGAGATTATCCCTTACGCCGAAGACGAACTGGCCCTAATTTTGCCGACGTTGCATCCGCTGGCTCGCACGGAAGTCATTCAAAAAGACGACCTGTATCGCTTGCAGTTTATCGCGTTGGATTCACAGTCCACCATTCGCAAAGTCATCGATCAGGTGTTGGCTAGATGTGGCATCGAAACCCGCCGCCTCAAAATTGAAATGGAACTGAACTCGATCGAAGCCATCAAAAATGCCGTTCAGGCCGGATTGGGTGCGTCATTTGTGTCGATCTCAGCGATCGAGAAAGAGTTGCAAATGGGAATGCTGCACCGCGCCAAAATTGATGATGTCGTCGTCAAACGAATGCTGTCGGTGATCATCAACCCCAATCGCTATCGATCCAAGGCTGCCGAAGCGTTTTGTCGAGAAATTTTACCCAAATTTACCAACCAGCCTGTCGCCTTTGAGCGCAAACAAAGTCCTTATCCAGAACCGCAAAACCTGCGGGCAATGCTTCAGGCCTCCAATCAAAATCGCTTAACGCCCGATCTCGATTAATACTAAAAAATAGTGCCAGTTTCATCCCTGGTAAGCTAAGTTAGAATTGGATGCTTCCACACCGCAGTTATGCAGCTTCATTGCACACGCCCCGGCTGCTCAAGACCGATTAATTTCTTTAGCGATCTTGACGACTCCACCACGCTAAAGACCGTACAGCAAAAGTTTTGTACCCACTGCGGGATGCCCTTAATTCTTTTGGGTCGCTATCTGCCGACTAAGCTTTTGGGTCAAGGTGGGTTTGGGGCGGCGTTTTTGGCGCGCGATCGCTACACTCCGGGCCTGCGACAATGTGTGGTCAAGCAGTTTCAGCCATCGGGACAACTCTCACCCACTCAACTACAAACGGCGCAAGATTTGTTTGAGCGCGAAGCCGAAGTGCTAGAACAGCTTGGATCACAGCATCCTCAGATTCCCGATCTGTTTGCTTATTTTGAGTTGGCGGTTCCCAATCCCTACAAAGGCTCAGAAGACAAGTTTTTCTATCTCGTTCAAGAGTTTATCGACGGCAAGAATTTAGAAGAAGCGTTAGCTGAAAAGGGCAAATTCTCAGAAGCAGACGTGTTAGAGGTGCTGAGAGAAACGCTCAAGGTGCTGCAATTTGTCCATGAAAACGGCTCCATTCATCGCGACATCAAACCCTCCAACGTCATGCGCCACCGCAACGGACGGTTTTATCTCCTTGATTTTGGCGCTGTCAAGTTTGCCACCAAGGCCGCTGGAGGCAGCAAAGCTTCGACGGGCATCTACTCGCTAGGATTTGCCCCACCCGAACAAATTGCTGGAGACGAAGTTTATCCCTCGACCGATCTGTATGCCCTGGCAGTCACCTGCATCATGCTGCTCACGGGCAAGCAAACCAAAGAATTATTTGATGCCTATAAAAATGTTTGGAAGTGGCAAGTTTACGCCCAACCCAGTCCCCGTCTGGCCAGCGTGTTAAATAAGCTGTTATTGCCGCAGCCCAGTCAGCGTTATCAATCGGCCGCCGAAGTGCTGGAGGCTTTGACAACACGATCGCACCCTGTTGTTCCCCCGGTGGCTCCGCAGCCCGTTCAGTCGCAGCCCGTTCAACCTGTGATGACTCAGCAATCTGCTCCGCTGCCGATTCAGCCCGCCGTTCCGCCACTTCCGATCGCGCCCCCTCGATCGGTTCCCGGTTTCTCGACTTTGGAGCTTTTGGGCAACGCCGCATTCACTGGATTTGAGGGAGGATTGTTGGCGATCGCTCTCTTTAGCCTTCCCCTGTCTCCTGTGATTAATGCAGGTTTGTGGCTGGTGCTATCGGGCATTCTCGTTCTAGCTCAGTCGCGACGAATTATTGAAAAAGTCGATCTGCTGATTTTGATTGCGATTACGCTGGCGGTACTTTTGATTTTCCCAGGGTTGTCTACGGCGCTTAAATTGTTGTCGTTGAATGGATTTGAGGGCGTGTTGATCTTGGCCGCCTTTGGGGGATTGGTGGCGATCGCTGTCACAGCCGTTTTTCGCCTGATTTATAAACTTTTGAGCAATATTCTTTAGACGTTGACGATTCAGTAAAGAGTCTTGAGGAATTTACGGATCTGCTACTGAAGCCATAGTCTATAAGTCGATTTGCATAAAAGCTCTCCTCAGAGGAGAGATGTAAAAAGACGACTGGCGAGGTGTGCGACATGGCTAAACGAAACGAAACGACGCTGCTGGTTTTGGCACTTCTGATCACAGCAACCTTGTTGGGAGTAGGATTCTGGTTGTTTAGAGGACTGTTTTCTCCGCCAGGTCAGTCGCCCTCAGTCGGAAGCAACCTCCAATCAAAAGATCGCATCAGTCTGGGTGACAAACTGTTGATTATTGCCAACGCAAGTCAGGCAAAACAAACTGGAATTGAGGCGTTTGCCAAAAAAGATTATGAGACAGCCGTGACTAAGCTCAAAGCGTCTCTCAAAGACAATCGCAATGATCCAGAAGCGCTGATTTATTTGAATAATGCTCAACTGCGGCTCGATCGAAAATCTCCGCGCAAGATCGCTGTCAGCGTCCCGATCGGCAGCAACCTTAACGTCTCTCAAGAAATTCTCAGAGGAGTCGCTCAAGCCCAGGATGAATTAAACCGACGGGCTGAGATCCCTTTAGAAGTGGCGATCGCCAACGACGACAACAATCCTGAAATCGCCAAACAGGTCGCCACAGAATTCGTCCAGGATGCCAGCGTGTTAGCGGTCGTGGGACATAACTCTAGCGATGCGTCGATCGCGGCTGCCCCAATTTATGAACAGGGAAAGCTGACGATGATTACCTCGACTAGCTCGGCGGATGCCATTTCAGGAATCGGCAGCTATGTGTTTCGCGTGGTGCCCAGTAGTCGGCTGACGGCGGATGTGTTGTCCAGATATGTGCTGAAGACGGCTCGCAAAACCGCGATCGCCATCTGTCTCGACTCCAAATCACCCGATAGTCAATCCTTTGCAAACAACATGATTTCAGCGATGACGGCAGACGGGGGAAGGTTTGTCAATATTGGCTGTGATCTGGCGGCCCCTGACTTTAGAGCAGACGCGATCGTCTCCAAAGCAGTCAGCAGTGGGGCAGAAGCACTGTTGTTGGCTCCCCAAGTGGACAGACTCGATGCTGCTATCAATGTGGCCCGAACCAATCAAGGTCGGTTGCTATTAGTGGGCAATCAGACGATGTATACGATCAACACGCTCAAACTGGGACAGGCAGACGTAAATGGGTTGGTGTTGCCCGTTTCGTGGCATCCCGATGCAATTGCCAACAATCCTTTTACGGTCAGTGCCAATCAGTATTGGGGCGGGCGAGTCAACTGGCGAACAGCAATGTCTTATGACACGGTGTTGACGATCGTCGCAGGTTTAAAATCAAACAGCAGTCGAGACGGATTGCAAAAGGCGCTATCAAGTCCAGATTTTTCGACAATGGGAGCGACCGGAAAAATTCAGTTTTTGCCGTCGGGTGATCGCAGTGGTGCCCCAATTATGGTGCGGGTGCAGCCAGGCGCTCAGTCAGAAGGGTACGAGTTTGCACCGATTAAATTTTAAGTTTGATTGCTCTCTACTGGTTGAATGTGATGTCCCAAAAAAACGAAATGCCCGTTCTGATTCTTTCACTGTTGATTACGGCAGGTCTGCTGGGTGGCGGATTTTGGTGGTTTTCTCAACGGTTTAGCCCAAAAACGGACACGGGCACCGGGGAAACCATTGGACTCAGCAACGGGGCACCCACGATCGCCCTTTCAGACCGGATTAGTCAGGGTGAGAAGATTCTTTTAGAAGAGCGATCGGACAACCCCGCGTTTTCTCAAGCAAAAGAAGCGGGCACCGGGGCGATGAAAGCTCAACAGTACAGCCAAGCAGTGACCTTATTTGAATCGGCGCTGCAAAAATCTCGCAATGCCCCAGAGACGCTAATTTATCTCAATAATGCCCGCATCGCCAACAACAAAGCTTATACGATCGCGGTCGCCGTCCCGATCGGGACTGATTCCAATGGCGCAGCCGAAATTCTCAGAGGAGTAGCCCAGGCGCAAACCGAAATCAATCAAGCAGGCGGCGTGAAGGGGGTGCCGTTGAAAGTTGCGATCGCCAACGATGACAACAGTGCCAGCATCGCTCGACAAATCGCCAGTACCTTTGTGCAAGACCCTCAAATTCTCGGTGTGGTGGGGCACTATGCCAGCGATGTCACCTTGGCAGCAGGCAGCGTCTACAACGCAGGAGAACTCGTCAGCATCTCGCCCATTAGCAGTACCGTCAAGCTGTCTGGCTTTGGCAAGTATGTGTTTCGCACAGTGCCCAGCGATTATGTAGCTGCGAGAGCCTTGGCAGACTACGCCCTCAAAACGTTGCAGCAAAAGAACTTTGCCGTCTTTTTCAATTCTCAGAGCGACTACAGCATGTCTCTCAAGTCAGAGTTTGTCACCGCGGTCTCTCTGGGTGGGGGCACCGTGTCTGGCGAATATGATCTGTCCTCTGGGGATTTTGGCGCGTCTAGGGCGATCGACCAGTCTCTCAAACAGGGTGTCAAAGTGCTGATGTTAGCTGCCAACACCGGGACATTGAATAAAGCACTTCAGGTGGTTGACGCTGCCCAGCAACGGGTTAATCTTTTGGGAGGTGATGATGTGTATTCGCCCAAGATACTCCAGGCGGGAGGACAGCAAGCAACTGGGATGGTCGTTGCGGTGCCCTGGCATATTGACGGCAATCCGGGGTCGGCGTTTCCTGCCAAATCTCGGCAGCTTTGGGGAGGAGATGTGAGTTGGCGATCGGCGATCTCTTATGATGCCGTTCAAGCCTTTGCAGGCGCGCTAGAAAAAAGTCAGACGCGATCGGGCATTCAGGCGGCGTTGGTGGCTGCTGATTTTTCGGCGGTGGGGGCATCGGGCGCGGTGCGGTTTTTGCCATCAGGTGATCGCAATGCGGGCATTCAGTTAGTGAAAGTTTCTCCTGGTAATCGATCGGGTTCAGGGTTCGATTTTGTTCCTATCGCTCGTTGAGCAATGATTTTATGTCTCAAAAGAACGAAACTCCGGTATTAATTGCTTCACTATTGATTACAGCGGGTTTGTTGGGCAGTGGTTTTTGGTGGTTTACGCAGCGATCGGGTGTGGATGTCGGCAAGTTGACTTCGCAAGAATCGCAAAATCAGTCTCAGCCGCGATCGCCTGATCAGTCTCCTGGTACTCCACCTGGGCAAACAGGAGCCGCCAATTTCTCTCAAGTTCAGGCTGTCCCGTCGGGGCTGTTTAGCTATGGAGGCAGTACGTCTTGGGCACCGATTCGCGGCTCGATCGATACCGCTATTCAATCCACACGACCCGAATTTCGCTTGCGCTATGTCGATCCGGTGGGCAGTCCGCCGAGTTCTGGATTGGGGATCAAAATGCTGTTAGATGGGCAGATTGCCTTTACGCAGTCCTCGCGTCCGGTTTTAGAAACGGAGTATCAGCAGGCCCAACAGCGCGGCTTTACGCTCAAACAGATTCCCGTGGCGATCGATGGTGTTGCGGTGGCCGTCAATCCTGGTTTGGCTGTGCAAAATTTGACGATTGATCAACTTAAATCAATTTACAGCGGCCGCGTCAAAAACTGGCAAGAACTAGGCGGCCCCAATCTAGCAGTCACTCCGTTTTCTCGATCGGCGACCTCTGGCGGCACTGTTGAGCTATTCATCGAAAGCATTTTGGGCGGTCAGCCCCTTGCCAACGATGTGCAAATTGTCTCAACCACGACTCAAGCCCTTCAGCGATTGGCGGCGACATCGGGAGGCATCTATTTTGCATCTGCGCCCGAAGTGGTTCCACAATGCACGATCAAACCGTTGGCGATCGGACGGACTGCCGCTCAGTTTGTGGCTCCCTATCAGGGCAATTTTTTGTCGCAGTGTCCGGGCGGTCAGCGCAACCAAATCAATACGCAAGCGTTTCAAAACGGCAGCTACCCGATTACGCGCAATCTATTTGTCGTGGTCAAGCAAAACGGTCAAGCCGAACAGCAGGCAGGAGAAGCCTACACCAATTTTCTACTGACTGACCAGGGACAAGAGGCGATCGCCAAAGCTGGATTTGTAAGAGTGCGATGAGTCGTTGATTTAACGTGAATTCGATGAGAGTTTCTTCGCTTCCTTGTTCACGGCTTTTGCCCCCCAACCCCCCAATTTTGGGGGACTTTCAGAGAGGAATTCTGGTTCAAAGTCCCTCACTCGTGGGGGATTTAGGGGGCGTTCCTGGATCTAAAAGCGAAGCGAAGCGTTCATCGAACTGACGTTGATTTAATCACGTTGACGAACCAACGTCTTGCGCTGTTTAGGCGACAAACTCCTGATACTTCTGCTTTAATCCTTGTGGCACGCGGATTGGTTTGTAGCTTTGCACATCAACAAAAATGCCAACTTGCTCACCGAGAGCAGCGACTTTATCATTGACGACGATCGCGGCATTAACCGTCCACCGTAAGGACTCCATCGTCTTGATCCACATTTTGCCGCTTGGAATGTCAAAGAGTTTGATGGGCTGCTTGTAGTCAATTTTTGTCTGCACAATAACAGGGACAACGCCACTCTTGAGTAGATTATCCAATGGAAAATGGTGGACTAACATCTCCAGGCGCAAATCTTCTAACCAGCGAACGTAGGCGATGTTGCTCACAACACCTGCAAAGTCAATATCATAGGTTCTAACTGGTAAGTTGATCTCAACCTCAAACGGCTGCTTCTGGTTGGCTGTGTCCATCCTTACCTCTTAAGTTGCAAGTTAGAAAGCACTTTAGCAGGCATCGCTTGTAAAATGCAAGTAATCAACCTGCTCTCAGCTATGACCCAACCCAGACGCTCTACCTGCCCTGTCTCCTGTACGCTGGAGCTGATTGGCGATCGCTGGACGCTATTAGTGATCCGAGACATGATGTTCTTTGGAAAGCAGCGATTTGAAGAGTTTTTGGACTCTCCTGAAGGCATCTCAACGAACATCTTGGCAAACCGCCTCAAGCTGCTCGAAAAATTAGGGTTAGCAGAAAAGCAGCCTTATGGTAACCACTCCCGCCGAATGAACTATCAACTGACCGAGAAGGGAAAAAGCTTGCGCCCTGTTTTAAAGGTAATAACGGCTTGGGGCTTAAAGCATCTCACCGACACACAGATTCCTCAGAATGACTTGTCAGAAAGCGATCGTTCTCCTCAAAGCAGCTAAGGGACTAGCGCGCAAATAAAGTACCCGCTGAACCTGGATTTCGTTAGGGGCACAGCACATCCCATACTCCTACTTTCTTTCGGGATGGGCCGAGTCTTCGGGCGACAGTAGCGGCGTTCCCAATTGATTGATCGCGGCGATAAACTGATACAGCTTGCCCAGATCGCGCTGGTTAAAGTGAAGAATCAAACGCGGTAGCTCCAAAGTCTCATCTTCACCTTCTTGAGGCAGCGCTCGACTTTTCTCAATTTTGCCCGACACGAGAATATCAGAGAAGCGATCGTTTAGCTTTTCGACCCGCTCATCAGGCAATTCTGACTTGAGGCGCACCACTAGCTTTTCGCCCACATATCGACTGGAGTGGTAGACCTTATAAAAACTAGAAATCGCGTCACAAGCCACATCCAGGTCATCCGTAATCGTGTATAGACTCGGATCGTCAGCCCCAATCAAGCCGCGATTCATCAACTGTTTGTCGATATAGGTCGCCCAATCGTGCCAATAGTCGCCACCAGGCTTGTCAATTAATACCAATGGCACCGGGGCAGACTTGCCTGTTTGCGTCAGCGTCAGACATTCAAACGCCTCATCCTGCGTGCCAAACCCGCCTGGGAACAGCGCCAGCGCGTCACTCTCTCTGAGAAAGAACACCTTGCGCGTGAAAAAATACTTAAAGGGCACCAGTTTTGGATCGCCTTCGATAAAGGGATTTGCGCCCTGCTCAAACGGAAGCTGAATGTTTAGACCAAATGAATTCTCGGCCCCAGCCCCTTCATTGCCAGCCTGCATAATCCCGCCGCCTGCTCCCGTAATCACCATATAGCCCTGAGCCGTCACACAGCGGGCAAACTCACGAGCCATCTCGTATTCCTCAGTGTTTGACGAAATGCGAGCCGAGCCAAAAATTGCGATCTTGCGAACGTGACGATAGGGATAAAACGTACTGAAAGCCCGCTCCATATCTTGCAGCGAGGCATTGAGCATCTTCCAGTCGAGGCGATCGATCTCATCCCCAGCGATTCGTACAATGGTCGCAAACGCTTGAGCAATCAAGTCGCCATTCCGCAACTGAGGCAACTGAGTAAACAGATCATTCACCGTTGCTTGAAGAGACTCGATGGAATGAGAGGAGCGATCGGAAGCCATAAACACTACCTGCAAACCGGGTATTCTATTCTATCGGTATTCTGCAAATCGGTTGAGCTTCTCCATTGAAAAACGCCCCAAAACCCGAAAGCTGAGGCGCAGTGAGAGCAAAGTTACCTGATGACCAGAAGCGTCAATTCACCCGATCGCAGATGAGTTTTCTCAAATGCTCAATGCTTAAAGAAAATGACGGACAAGCGAGTAAAGTAACGATTTGTTTGACGAAACTTCAGGTATGGGCGACCTGGAGCGAATTAAGCGACTAGAGATGCTTTTCCAACGTATTTGACAGAGTGGTTTTGGGCACGGCACCCACCACCATATCAACCCGCTGTCCACCCTTAAAAATCATCAGCGTGGGGATGCTACGAATCCCATACTTGCTGGCAACACTGGGATTATCATCTGTATTCACTTTGACAACCTTAATTTTGCCTTCGTACTGCGCTGCGATTTCTTCGACAACGGGAGCCACCATCCGGCAGGGGCCGCACCAAGGGGCCCAAAAATCTACCAATACCGGAACTTCGCTCTCAAGCACTTCTTGATCAAACGTAGAATCTGTGACTTGTGCGGCTGCTGACATGCCTGAAAATCCTTGCCTAATATATCATTCGACGAAATTCTACCATAGCAATAACGGGGCTATTAGAATTCACGCCATACATAAATAGATACAATCCTGAAGATTGAGAAAGAGGGGTGAGGGTGCAGCGTATAGGGTAAAGCTGACCTCTATTGCAGTCTTAACCGTCGAGATTTCTCTAATTTCTTTTCTTTGACAACTCCCCCATCCCTTACTCCGTTTAAATAAGGAACCGCCCGAACCGAAGCTCAGGCGGAGTGTGGTGTGAGGAGTGAACGGAAACATGCGTCTCCGCTTTCTCTATTCTAGACGACGGATTTGGAATTACCAGTCACTCCAGCCAAGACTGAAAAAACTCTTAAGAATTCGTTTAGAACTTGGCAAAGAAGCTTGAACTTTCAGCGTCGAATTGACACTCATCCTCTACTTCCCCATCCCCAACTGTTGCGCTTTTTGATACACCTTGCCTTCGGTGAGTAGTGAGGGGGCAATGATCACTTCTACCTGCTGCATTTCCTTGAGGTCTTTTGCGCCAAGAGTGCCCATGCTGGTTTGGAGTGCGCCCAAAAAGTTGTGGGTGCCGTCGTCAAGTTGAGCCGGGCCACGCAAAATCTGTTCTAGCGTGCCTGTGGTGCCGACTCGAATCCGCGTGCCTCTAGGCAAAACAGGGCTTGGTGTGGCCATTCCCCAGTGAAATCCGCGACCAGGCGCTTCTTTGGCTCTCGCAAACGGGGAACCAATCATCACACCATCGGCTCCACAGGCGATACATTTACAAATATCTCCCCCGGTGATCAAGCCGCCATCGGCAATGACTGGCACATAGTTTCCAGTTTCGCGGAAGTAGTCATCACGAGCGGCCGCACAGTCTGCGATCGCCGTTGCCTGCGGGACACCCACCCCCAAAACGCCCCGCGAGGTACAAGCTGCACCGGGGCCAATTCCGACCAAAACGCCAGCCGCACCTGCTTTGAGCAAATTCATCGTGACTTCGTAGGTGACACAGTTGCCCAGGATGACTGGAATCGGCATTTCTAGACAGAATTTTGCCAGATCGAGGGGAGCGATCGCTTCAGGAGACAAATGGTTCGTTGAGACAACCGTTGCCTGAATGAAGAACAAATCGGCTCCTGCTTTAGCGACGACCTGCCCAAACTGAGCCGCGCCTGCCGGGGTCGCACTAACGGCCGCAATGCCACCGCGCTCTTTGATTTCTCGGACGCGCTGTTCGATCAGTTCAGGTTTGATCGGTTGGGCGTAGAGTCGCTGCATCAGGGTGACAAATTCGTCTTTGCTGACTGATGCAATTTCGTCCAAAATCGGGTTGGGGTCTTCGTAGCGCGTCTGTACCCCTTCTAAATTGAGAACGCCTAATGCTCCCAGATTTGACAATAAGACGGCCATTTCTACATCGACGACTCCATCCATCGCGCTGGCAATGATCGGAATTTCGCGATCGATGCCGCCAATTTTCCACCGAGTATCGGCCAACTTTGGATCGAGGGTTCGCTGTCCTGGAGCCAGCGCAATTTCGTCAATTCCGTATGCTCGACGAGCGGTTTTGCCCCTGCCAATTTGAATATCCACGCTCTCTTCCCCAAGACTATTTCGATAGAGTACCAAATTTAGATAGCGATCGGGTTTAAGAGAATCCAAACTAACTCCAGACTCTGGACTTTGGACTTTGGACTTCGGTCTAAATGTCTCTGGTCGAATGTCTCTTTCTTGCGCGATTTATGACAGAACGGCTCAAAAACTTCTAGAGTGAAGAAAGATGAACCATCCATTTACAAATCCAAGCCATGACTTTGGGGAACCTGCGCGACCTTTATCAACAGGTCATTCTTGAACGCTACAAGAAGCCAAAACACAAAGGGGTGACGAATCCGGTTCACCGTCAACAGCGGGGACACAACCCTTCTTGTGGAGATACGATCGAGCTAACCGTACAGCTTAATGAGACGGGCGATCGCATTGAGGATGTGAAATTTGAAGGAGAAGGCTGCGCGATCGCAATGGCATCGGCGGATCTAATGGCGGAGGCTCTGCGCGGTAAAGCAACTGACGAAGCGTTAGAAATGGTGCAGCGCTTTCAAAATATGATGTTGGGCAAAGCCGAATTTCCGACGGAGCAGCGCAAGCTCAATGTTATGCAGGGCGTTTCTCAGTTTCCTGTCAGAATCAAATGTGCAACGCTGACCTGGCATACGATGAAAGCTGCCCTCGAAGCTTCAAACGCGCCTGTCGCTGTCAGCAACGAATAGCCTCAAATTCAAGCTTAATTTAACCCTCAAAACGCCTTGCCATGTTTGAAACTCAACAACTGATTACCGGAACCCAATGGGCAGGAATTTTGACGATCGCGCTGGCGGTCTTGACTGTGATGGCCTTTTTGTTCAAATGGGGAATTCGCTTTCGATTGGTGGGGATTACTGGATTTATGGGGGTTTTGACGGCGGGAATTTTTGGGCTGAGTTTGGGTCTCCATGCGCGTCCGTCGATTCCGGGTGCGGTGCATTATTCTCGAATTTATGACCAGTCGGCTGATGTCGTGGTGATTGCTGTGCCGCCGACGGTTACGGAGCCGCAGTTAGAAGCCACTCTGCGTCAAGCCTCCGCCGATTTGTATTCTCCAGGTCGCTTGTCTCAAGGAGCCGATCGCCTGCTGATTCGAGCGCGGACGATTTTGCATCCCAGAGAAGGTTTGTCTCAGCCGTTGTTTATCGGAGAAATTCAGCGATCGCTGTCCGTTCGAGACGATGATCAGGCAACCATTAAGATCTACCGCAAAAACCTGGCTCAACTCCCGCAGGCAAAAGCTTGAAACTCTAATCCTTGGGATCGTGAATTAAACAACCTGTAATTCTTGCGGTTTCGCTTCGTTTGATTCGGCTTCTGCCCCCTAAATCTTGAACCGCGAAACTGACTTAAATTCTAGAATTTCTGCTTTCTCAAAGTCCCCCAGAATGGGGGATTTAGGGGGCGAAGCAACCAGGCAATCATCGATCTTATTCAATTCACGATCCTTAGCCGTTCCAAAAATCTCAACCATAAACCGTTGTCTTTGTGATTCGTTAAGTTCAAATGTCCACTCAAACTGATTCTTTGATTTCGCTGGCGATCGCTCCTGCTCAAGTCGTTCGAGGGGTAAGAGCGTTGGAGCAGATGGGTAAAACGATCGCTCGATTGGGATCTCGTCCGCTATTGGTAGGAGGCGATCGTACGTTAGAAGTGATCCAGCCTCGTCTCAATTCTGTTTTGGAGGCACAAAAGCTGTCGATCGCTCACGCTTCTTATGGCGCAGATTGCAGCGAAAAAGCGCTTCTGTCTCTCAAACAGGCGGCCATTGCTCATCAAGCTGATTTGATTATTGGAATTGGCGGCGGTAAAGCGTTGGATGCCGCTAAACTTGTAGCCTTTCAAGGTGAATTGCCGATCGTCACGATTCCAACTTCCGGGGCTACCTGTGCCGCCTGGACTGCCCTCTCCAACATTTACTCAGAACAAGGGGCGTTTCTGTATGACGTGAGTTTGTCAAAATGTCCTGACTTACTGATTCTAGATTATGACCTGATCGCCACTGCACCCCAAAGAACGCTGGTTGCCGGGATTGGAGACGCGATCGCCAAATGGTATGAGGCTGCGGTCAGTAGCGGTCACTCTGAAAAAACCTTTCTGATTGCTGCCGTCCAACAGGCGCGAGTGCTGCGAGATATCTTGTTTCAAAAGTCAGCGATCGCTCTCCAACAACCCGGTAGCGAACCGTGGCGCGAAGTCGTCGATGCCTCCGTTTTGATGGCGGGCGTAATCGGGGGAATCGGCGGCGCACAATGTCGAACCGTCGCGGCTCATGCCGTTCACAATGGCTTAACGCACCTGCTCGAAAGTCATGGAACCCTACACGGCGAAAAAGTTGCGTTTGGGATTTTGGTACAGCTTCGGCTCGAAGAAATGATCCAGGGCAACCAGTTAGCCGCCACAGCCCGCCAGCAGTTGTTGAAGTTTTACCGTGAAATTGGACTGCCACAAACGTTGACAGAGTTGGGACTAGAAAGCGTAACGATCGCCGCCCTTCAAAAATCCGCCGAAATCGCTTGCGCCGAGACTTCTGACATTCATCGTCTACCCTTTAGCGTGACTCCAGCCCAACTGATGGCCGCAATGGTTTCAACAACAGCGCCTTGTGGAAGAGGTGAGGAGAGAGGTGTGAGGAGTGAGGAGAAAAGTGTGGGCCGTGAGGATGGTCGATCGGGATCTATTCCAGGTTAAAATACCTAACTCAGACAGGCAGTTTGGGTAAGTTACCCCTTTCGTTAACTCCTCACTCCTCACTCCTCACTCCTCACCCATTGATCATGAGCCTAAATTGGATTACCCCCGCCGATCGTCTGCGATCTTTGCCTCCCTACGTGTTTGCGCGGCTGGATGAATTGAAAGCAAATGCACGAGCGCAAGGGGTTGATTTAATTGATTTGGGAATGGGCAATCCTGATGGAGCGACTCCGGCTCCGATCGTTGAGGCGGCCAGCGCGGCCCTTCAGGATGCCAAAAATCACGGCTATCCTCCCTTTGAAGGCACTGCCAGCTTTAGAAAAGCGATTACAGATTGGTATCGTCGTCGCTATGCAGTGAATCTCGATCCTGACGGTGAAGCGTTGCCCCTCTTAGGTTCCAAGGAAGGACTCACTCACCTGGCGCTGGCTTATATCAATCCAGGCGATGTCGTTTTGGTGCCGAGTCCGTCTTATCCGCCCCATTTTCGCGGGCCGCTGATCGCAGGTGGAGAAATTTATCCGTTGATTCTCAAGGCGGAGCAGGATTGGTTGATTGACTTGGCGGCGATTCCCGATCGCATTGCCGAACGTGCCAAGATCCTTTACTTCAACTATCCCAGCAATCCCACAACGGCCACCGCTCCGCGTGAATTTTTTGAGGAAGTTGTCGCCTTTGCCCGTCGCTATCAGATTTTGCTCGTCCACGATCAGGCTTATGCAGAATTAGCCTTTGACGGCTATCAGCCCACCAGCTTGCTTGAGATTCCGGGGGGCAAAGAAATTGGCGTTGAGTTTCATACGCTGTCCAAAACCTACAATATGGCAGGCTGGCGCGTCGGATTTGTCGTCGGCAATCGGCATGTGATTCAAGGCTTACGCACGCTCAAAACCAATCTGGATTACGGAATTTTTGCCGCGCTGCAAACTGCCGCAGAAACGGCCCTTCAGCTTCCAGACAAGTACCTGGTTGAAGTGCAAGATCGCTACCGCACTCGTCGAGACTTCTTGATCAAAGGTCTGGCAGACCTAGGCTGGTCGATTCCTACCCCCAAAGCCACGATGTATTTGTGGATTCCCTGTCCTCCGGGTACGGGTTCGACTGATTTTGCGCTGTCTGTGTTGCAGAAAACGGGTGTAGTCGTGACTCCTGGAAACGCCTTTGGAGCGGGAGGCGAAGGCTATGTGCGGATTAGCTTGATTGCGGACTGCGATCGTCTTGGTGAGGCCCTCGATCGCTTCAGACAATCCAATATTCGGTTTGATATGCCGACGATCGCAGTTTAGCGACGCTTTGAATAGAGACTTGAGAAGTTGTAAAAGCTGATTAGAGCAAGAGAATGGAAATTTGAGCGTTCATTCTTGCCTGATTGAGTACATTTTTGTTTGAGTAAACATCGTTATTAATCTATGACGTTTTTAGACAGATATGAATGGATGAACAGTTAAAAAAACGATTGAGTAAGCCATATTTTGCAAGCAGTTCATCCAATTTAGAAGTTGCTTTTTCTGTCTAATTCAACTTGTGAGAAATAATAAATTTATAATTTTAGGTTTTCCTTAAGAATTCCATAAAGTTCTCAACTTTAGTCATCAGTAATTATTCTGGCGTAACTATGATACGGAGTAATTAACTAACTCCCCCTCTGCGGAGAAACTCGGAGGATTTTTTGGAGTGCTTAACCTCTAGACCCAACCAGACGACTTGACCCCTTTCAGAGTTGCCAGTCCAGCGAATGTCTCAAAAGCCCCCCTTTTGTTTGAGCAGTGTCCCAGGACGATCTCTTTTCAGCTTTACAATCCGGTTCACTCATCTCCTGTTTACCTGAAGGAATCAGACCCTATGACCTTATCAACAAAGCTACAGAAACCCAAATATGTCTACTTTGGCGGGAAAGTCTGTCTGTGGGAAGAGGCTGTTTTTCACATTTCAAGCGAGGCCGTCTTGCGGGGGCTAAATGTTTTTGAAGGTCTAAAAGGCTATTGGCAACCTGACGGCAGCTTTGGCATTGTAGCGATGAGACGACACTACGATCGCTTGCTGCGTTCTGCCAAGATCATGTACATGCCTTTTGAAATGAGCTACGAAGAATTTGAACAGGCCACTCACGAACTGGTAAAACAACTCTACAAACACGACAAAAATATGTGGGTACGCGCCACACTCTATGGAGACGAAGGCCACTGGGGCGAAGACAGCACGACTAATCTAGTGTTGACGGCCTACCACACCCCAAAAGAGCGCCCGGCCCCAATGGATGTTGGCATTAGCCCCTGGCAACGAGCCACCGATCTCGCCCTTCCCTGCCGAGTCAAAACCAGCACAAATTATCAAGTAGCGCGATTTGTGAAGATTGAAGGACGCGATCGCGGCTATTCTGACATGATTTTGCTCAATCAGGCAGGGAGAGTCGCTGAAGGCATTTCTTCTTGTGTAATCATTGTGCGCGATGGCAAAGTGTTTACGCCACCCGCCTGGGAAGGTGCCTTAGAAAGTATCAGCATCGATATTGTAGAAGCGTTGTGCAACTCAATGGGGATTCCGTTTGAGCGGCGGCCGATCGATCGCACTGAGTTGATCATTGCAGACGAGATGGCGTTGGTGGGGACTTTGGCTGAGATTACGCCGATCCGATCGGTCGATGGCCGAGCCTTTGGAGAGATGCCGATTGTGAATGCGATCGCAGAACGCTATCTAGCCGCCGCATCAGGCGTTGATCCACATTCAGCCATTGATTTCTCGATCATTCCGGCTGAATCGTCAGTGTTACAAATGAATCCAGAACACAAATTAGTAGGGGTTGCCTAGACTCAATTTAAATTTCCTAAATCATTCCCTGAACTTACAAGCGGCTGTCAGTAGATGATGGTCGTTTTTTTATCTTAGTCAGTTGAGTTGCTGAGTATTGTAATTTAGATTCACGATACGATCGCTCAAGCTATTCACCCTACTATCTCAGCCACGAAAAAAAGTCTGACTCACCTTTGACCCACAGCGCTACCCTTAACGATTGCAGAGCCATTAGCAGACTTAGACAAAAAAGCTTAGAAGTACGCTATGTGACTGAGTAAATAAAATCCTTCTTCCTGTAGATGCTAGACTATCCGTGATTTTTCACGATTATTACAGATAGATTCATCAACGGATCTAAAGGTGCGGATTAAAAAAATTACTTGCCACAAAGCTCACTAAATACGCTAACATTAGAAGCTGAAAAGCCGCTTTCTGATTAAGCAACTACCTACGCATTGCTCAGGAACTTTTAGAAGGCTGACTTAGATTTTTACACAACCTAATCATGATCAAAGACGGTATGACCCAACAAGTAGCTCACCCGATGGTTAAGCTGCAACGCCAGGTGCGATCGCTCGTCGATTCAAAACTGCTCAAACCCAGCGACAGCCTGTGGAAGATTGCCCTGCTCTATGGAGATGAATGGGCCTATTGGAAACAAGAACTCCAGGCGTTTGACTTCACCATGCAAGACCCTGTTAGTGACCTGTTATCAGTTGATAGCTGGGAAGAAGATTAGTAGACCTTAGCATGAGTTTTTTAACACCTCTGTGCGAAGAATAAAGGAGTAAGCCTACTTTTGCCAAATACTCCAAAAAGTTACGACAAAAGGTTGAGTTCTAGGTTTGAGTCAATAAAACGGATCGATCAAAACTAGAACTCAGAACGCTTTACTTCAAATGATCCAAATTGGGTCGGACTTTGGCACGGATCACTACGGCCGTGATATTGTCGTGACCATTGTACTCATTAGCAAGATCGATAAGTTGACCCACTCCTTGCTCCAGGCTGGCTTGTGAACTGATAAAGGGATCAAGGTGAGTCAATTTGTGTTTCTCCAGCAAATCATTGTCCGTTAAACCATCAGAAGCCAGGATGATCAAAGTGTCTTCATTGAGTTCTAAAAACTGGATATCGGGGTTGATGAAATGCTCATCTCGCGGCCCTAGCGCTTGAGTCAATTGGTAAGCATCGGGGCGACCGTAGGCGATTTCTTTCTCAACTCCTCGCTGGATTTCTCGCTGTCCAACTTCGTGATCCAGAGTGATCTGTTCTAACTGTCGTTTGCGCGTATAGCGGTAAAGCCGACTGTCTCCTACATGAGCAACCGCAATTTCGGTGTCGTGAAGCAGCATCATCACCATTGTGGTGCCCATTCTGCCACTGCCCGATCGCGCATTCTGCTGATTGACATCAAAAATCGCCTTATTTGCCAACTGCACCGCTTCCTGGATCACCGATTTGGAGGGTAGCCCCGTCGCGTCATTTTCCCAGAAGTCTTGAAAGAACTCTCTGAGGGTGTCTACCGCCAACTGGCTGGCTACTTCCCCGCTGGCATGACCGCCCATTCCGTCACAAAGCACGTATAGCCCTCGCGCCCGAACGGTTTTACCTCCCGGAAGTTGCGCCTTCATCACCCGTGTATTGATGCAAAAACAATCTTCGTTGTGATCGCGCTGGCGACCAATGTCGGTGCGTCCGGCATCATCCAGACTGAATAGCTGCATCGGCAGAACGATCGTGGGCATATCGTCCCCATCTGAGTCCTCTTCGACATCGGGAGGCAGGGTCACAGCTTGGACAAAATCGTCGTCCCCGTCTTCGTCGGAACTCAGCGGCAGGGTCGTGTCATCAGGCGAAAACTCTTGGGGGTCAGGCATAGTTTCGGTTTGCGTAAGACTGATTTGAAAATCGTGGGCAATCGTTTCGAGTCGCGATCGCACGTCCGTTGTTTCAAGTTTACCGACTTGCAAGTCTACAACCAGCAGATGCAGAGCAGCCGATTGAGTTTGAGAAAGTTGCTCTAAGAGAAATTGCCAGACTCCTCCTAAGTTTTGCAAGTTGGGTGCGGGTTCTGACTCCCCAGATAGCCATTGCAGACAGAGTGCCTGGTCTTCGTCGAGGCGTAAATTTTGCAAGTCCAGCAGACTTTGACGAGCGTGGTATGGCTCTAGAGCGTCCCAGATGTCCAGCATCTCGTGAAACCAGTGCAAAATTTGCAGAAGCGGAATGGCAGACTGTGACTTGAGGTAAGTCGCAAGAGACGGCAGGGAAGAGCGATCTTCGACCAGCAGCACTTCTTGATGCTCCGTTTTCCAGGCATCGTGGACTTGAGGAATGGTCTGATTGATCTGCGATCGCACGTCTAGATAAAGCTGAACCTGGGGCGAAATGATCACCGACCTCAATGCTTCTGCACTGGGATCAACAGCTTGAGGCTCAGAGATATCCTCCACTGGTGCAATCAGCGTCTCTAAAGGTGATAGCTGTAGCGGCTGCAAATCAAGAACCTTCACGGCTGAGGGAGCATCGGGCAAGGGTTCAAGAATCTGATAGCGACGATCGACATCCAGATAGTCTGATTGCCGCGTTTGATCCAACGGGTTTGACAAAATCGCCCACCAGAGAGTTCCGGTGACGGTGCCACACTTGAGACAGCGCTGGTCGCTCAGGGATACGATCATCCCGCAGGTAGGGCAAGCTTTTTCGGTCAAAGAACTTCCGCACTCTTGACAAAACTTGTTAGTGTGAGGATTTTCAAATTGGCACTGAGGGCAAACAAGCATTGGGATCTTCCTCAATTCCCGTGGAAGTCAGAAGTGGGGAACTTTTCTATTAAACCCTTCTGTGTCGGTTCTATTGACTATCTTAAGCAGAATTTTGTGAGAAACGTTAGGAGACGTGTGAGGTATGAGGGTCAGAGTTTGAAGAGCCTTCTCACGCTTGAAGTTACAATAATAGTGTATGGCTTTCACGATATGGGAAGGATTCTATGACCATTGCTGCCCCAACCAAAACACAGTATGAAGCGGTGATCGGGCTAGAGACTCATTGTCAGTTAAGCACTGAAACCAAGATTTTCTCCGATAGCTCTGCAAAATTTACCACCGACCCCAATACGCACATTGACCCAATCTGTATGGGACTGCCGGGGGTGTTGCCTGTGCTCAATCAGAAAGTGTTGGAGTATGCGGTCAAAGCGGGACTGGCGCTCAATTGTCAGATTGCACCTTATAGTAAGTTCGATCGCAAGCAGTATTTTTATCCTGACCTACCTAAGAATTATCAGATTTCTCAATTTGACCTGCCGATCGCCGAACATGGCTGGCTAGAGATCGAACTGCCTGACGCAGAGGGCAAGCCCATTCGCAAACGCATTGGGGTGACTCGACTGCATATGGAAGAAGACGCTGGAAAACTGGTGCATGGCGGCAGCGATAGACTGTCTGGGTCAACCTATTCGCTCGTCGATTACAACCGGGCGGGCGTGCCGCTAGTTGAAATTGTGTCAGAACCGGATCTGCGATCGGGGCAAGAAGCGGCCGAATATGCTCAAGAACTGCGGCGAATTATGCGCTATTTGGGCGTGAGCGATGGCAATATGCAAGAAGGGTCACTGCGCTGCGATGTGAATATTTCAGTGCGTCCCGTTGGTCGAGCCGAGTTTGGCACCAAGGTCGAAATCAAAAATATGAATTCGTTCAATGCCATTCAACGTGCGATCGAATACGAAATTGAACGACAAATTGCCGCGATCGAGACCGGAGAAAAGATCCTTCAAGAAACGCGACTGTGGGAAGAAGGATCACAACGCACGATCAGTATGCGAATCAAGGAAGGCTCCAGCGATTACCGCTATTTTCCTGAGCCGGATTTGGGCCCGATCGAAGTCACATCTGAGCAGTTAGACCAGTGGCGCAATGAATTGCCTGAACTGCCTTATCAAAAGCGCCATCGCTATGAAGATGAGTTTGGGCTGTCGGCTTATGATGCGCGGGTGTTGACGGACGATCGAGATGTCGCCGCCTATTTTGAAGCGGCCGTTGCGGCCAAGGCCAATCCCAAACAAGCTGCAAACTGGATCATGGGCGACATCAGCGGCTATCTCAACACCGAGAAGAAAAGCATTCAAGATCTGCCGCTCACCCCAGACGCTCTGGCAGAACTGACCGCTCTAATTGATGCCAACACGATCAGCAACAAAATCGGCAAAGACATCCTCCCCGAACTGCTGACCAAAGGCGGCTCACCTAAGGCGATCGTCGAACGAGAAGGACTGGTGCAAATTTCGGATACGGGAGCGATCGAAGCGGCGATCGAGTCCGTCATTGCCGCCAATCCTAAAGAACTGGAAGCCTATCGCGGTGGCAAAACAAAGCTGTTAGGGTTCTTTGTGGGTCAAGTCATGAAGCAAACAGGCGGACGGGCTGACCCCAAACTAACCAATCAACTGCTGGCCAAAAAACTGAACGGATAAGCGGCTCCTCATCGGGACGATGTAATTGAATTTGTAATATAGATTCTTCAAGGGCGACCTGATGATCCGCCTACATCGTCCCCTTAAACAAACCTTGCGGACGCACCAACAATACCAGCACCATAATCAAAAGGGCCACTCCCTGTTTGTATTCTGGGCGCAAAAAGTAGGTGCTAACTTCTTGAGCAATGCCGATGACCAGGGCACCCGCGATCGCCCCATAAGGATTACCAATTCCGCCCAAAATGACCGACGCAAACAGCGGCAAAATTAGAAACCATCCCATATTCGGGCGCACCGCTTCGACCAGTCCCAACATACTGCCTCCCAGGGCCGTCATGCCGCCTGCGATGACCCACGTCCAAAGCACAACGCGATCGACGTTAATTCCGGTGACTCTGGCCAGATCGATATCGTCGGCAACGGCTCGCATGGCTTTACCGATTTTGGTGTTTTGCAGGAGATAATGCAGGGCCGCAATCGCAATGACTGCTAACACAATCACTAAAAGATTATAAAAAGGAATGCGAATTCCTAAAAAAGAAAGCGCTTCGGCAACGGGGAGAGCATACCTTTGGTTACTGCCGCCCCAAATAAAAATAATGCCATTGCGAATGAATAAGGCCAGCCCGATCGAGATAATAATCAGCGTTGTAGAAGTGGCTCTTTTGGCCCGCATCGGGGCCCAGAGAATCTTTTCGGTCAGGAGGGCGACAGCGATCGTCGCGATCGATGAAATCCCCATTGCCAACCAGATATTCACCCCTGCCGCCGTGTTTAGAACAAAAGTAATGTAAGCACCCAGCGTCATAAAGTCCCCGTGGGCAAAATTAGACAGCCGAAGAATGCCATAGGTTAGCGTCAGACCCACCGCAGACAGCGCGATAATTGTCCCGATCGAGATACCGTTGACGACTAACTGCGCGATTTGTGAGTCCATTGCTGAAAGTTGCTACAGATTATCGCTTTGATTGTCCCTGAATTGGGCAGATTTGGGAAGTTATTAGAGCGATCGACGTTTCCCAGAACTTTGACCTTGCTGAATAATGGTCTGAACTCGCTCCCCAAACCCCAATTCTGCGGGACTGCCGAACTTTCAACCTCAACGATTCATCCCCAATAATGAAGCGAGAAAACTTCATCGACACGTTATTTGCATCACTTTAAAGGTGAAAATCCCCAACTTCTTCAAGAAATCGGAGATCTAAACGAGAGTGTATTCTATTCTTCTAAAGTCGTCGAATCTGTTTGATACCAAGGGTCAGCACAGTCGTTCTACTTTCGTAAAAGCAGCTAATTGCTCCCTTAAGGACGCTTACTCACTTTTCACCTGCACAGGAGCCATCACAACTTTCTTGGCCAATCCCAACATCTTCAAAACGCGGATTGCCCACCAGGTTGTATCGACTTCCCACCAGCGCCAGCCTGCTTGGGCAACATGGGGATAGGCGTGATGGTTGTTGTGCCAGCCCTCTCCATAGGTGACCAGCGAAACCCACCACAAATTGCGAGAGCCGTCTGCGGCATCAAAGGTACGATAGCCCCAAGCGTGAGCCGCCGAATTGACCAGCCAGGTAGAATGCCACAATAAAACCGATCGCACCACAACGCCATACAGCACAAACGACCAGCCGCCCATTGCATACAGCAAAACGATTAAAGGAATCTGCAACACCAGAAAGTAGCGATCGAGCCAGCGATAATAGGGCTGTTTGGCCAGGTCAGGCGCATATTTAGAATAGACTTCTCGATCAAAAAATTCGGGACGATCATACAGCAACCAGAGCATGTGACTCCACCAAAAGCCACGTTTTGCCGAGTAAGGATCTTTGTCAACGTCTTCGGTGTGCGCGTGATGCTGGCGGTGACCCCCAACCCAGGAAAGCGGACTGCCTTGAATCGCTAAAGCGCCGAGGGTGGCGATCGTATACTCTAACCATTTAGGAACCTGAAAACTCCGATGACTCAACAATCGGTGATACCCCAGACAGATACCAATCCCGCCAAACAGCCAGTGGAGAAATAAAGCAACCCCCAGGGCAGACCAGGAGAAGCACAAGGGAGCCAAGAGTGCCAGCGCGTGCATTGAAGTCAGAAAGGCGATCGTAATCCAACTGGGCGCAAGGGTGTTTCTGCTCTTAGGAAGAACAGTCGGAGAGTTTGGAGTCATTGAAATTCCTATGACCTGGATTTTTGATCGCAGGGCGTTACAGTGGGGTTATGTAAGCATTACTTGCACCATCGTAGCGAGTGTTGCCCCCAATTGCAAGCGCCACTTGCATCCCAAAAGATAGAGAAATAGGCTGAAGACGTTTGACCTAAGAGAGAAAACAGAGGACAGGAGGCAAGAGACACAAACCCAGGACTTGCTTTGCTTCATACCTAACTTCTAATGTCGAATGTCTAGCGTCCAATGTCCTTTCCCTAACCTATAGTCATCAAAAAGTAAGCTGATGTTCCCTATGCAGCATCGTGAATTCTCAATCGAGCTACTTCCTGGAATGTCGCAGGTTGTGAGCGAACGTCAGCTTGCAGGACAGCAGCAGGATAATCTTTGTGGGCCCTATTGGGCATCTCTGTTGCTACGATCGCGCCACTTCTCGATTTCTCCCGCAGCGATCGCGCGATCGGCGGGTTCAGTCCTTCCGATCGGGGATGCGTCAAACTGGCTGCCCAGGGGTGCTTTGTCTCGTCAGGATTATGAGTTGGCTTTACCAGAAACCGATCGTCTGCAAGATGCGGGAACGTCTGCTCAGGGTTTGATCGAGGCGGTGTCAGAGCATTCTCAAAACGCTTATTGTCTGGTGCCTCTGCGGGCGGAGTGGTCTGCTGAACGGGTCGAGACGGTTTTGAAGTTTTGTCATCAGGCAGATTGGGAAATGATTCCGCTTTGCAACCTGAGAACGAACCATTTGTGGGGAAGCCAGTTGTCGGTCAGTGACGCGATCGCTTATCTCAAAGGCGACCCGATTTCTGCGCCCCCGGCAGATTGGAATGTGGGGCACTTTCTCATTTTGGCTGGCACTGTTAAAGGGGAGGCACGATCGCTCGTCTTGGTTTGCGACACCTATCCAACGTTTGGGTGGCAGGGCTATCATCTGCAACCATTCGATGCGATCGCTCAGGCGTTAAATCGGGGTGATGGCTGTGAGGGCGGGATCTTGCTCTTTGCTAACCGATTGGATCAGAGCGCGATCGAACAGCACGCCAGAGAACAAGGCTTTGTGATCAGCATTTGGGACAATGGCAGTCCGAGTAAACCTCACAACCAGACTGGTTAAGGAGAAAGGATTCAACAATCTACAACTGAAAGTTTTAACCTGCGAAGGTGGGTTTCGTTGTGATAGCCGCAAATTAATTGCCGGAGTTATTGATTTACTAATAGACTTCCAGATATTCTTGTCGCTCCCAATCGCTGACGTGGCTGTGAAAACGAGCGAGTTCAAACTGTTTGACGGTTGTCAATAGATGTACAAATTCTTCGCCTAAGAGCGATCGCATCCCACTATCCGCATTCAGACTCTCTAGCGCAGCTTCTAAGGTCGGCGGTAACTTGGGCAAATCGGGATTATCTTCACTCGGCCCGTCCGCCTGGGGCTGCAATTTATAGCCGTGTTGAACGCCCAACAAGCCCGCCGCAAGAGTCGCCGCCGCCGTCAGATAAGGATTGCTCAACCCAGAAGCCGCCCGCATTTCAAAGTGAGTATCTTGATCGCCCGTAGCTTTGACGCGCACCATCGCCGATCGGTCTTCGATTCCCCAGCTAATGTTGGAGGGGGCAAAGGTGTGGGGTTTGAGACGGCGGTAACAGTTGGGAGTCGGGCCAATCAACGGCATCATCGCGGGCGCGTGGGTGAGAATGCCCTGAATGAACGATCGAGCCGTTTGAGACAATCCATCGGGCTGAGTGCGATCGAGCAAGGCGTTTTGTTGAGTGGGGCGATCGAGCAAACTGATGTGAAAGTGACAACAACAACCCGCGCGATCGGAAAATGGCTTAGACATAAAGATGGACTGATAGCCCAGTTGATGCGCGATTTCTTTGACCGCATTCTTGAAGGTAAAGGCCTTGTCTGCCCCGTGAAGCCCGATCGCCGGCCCAAAATTAATCTCAAATTGAGAAGGCGCATACTCGCAATTGTGGGTGATCACATCAATGCCCGCCGCCCGCAGGTAATCCAACATTTGATTGAGTTCGGGGACATATTGATTGCGAATGTGATTGAAGATGTGTAGCCCGCCAAACAGCGGCGCTTGAGTCTCTCTATGTAGTAGGTAAAACTCAAATTCGTGACCCATCATCACATCAAATCCCATCTCAGTCGCTTTGTCTAATAGCTGTTTGAAGACGTAGCGAGGGGCAACGGTTAGCGGCTCATCAGCACTCCACACCGCATCACAAATCACCTTCGCCGTGTGCGGTTGCCAGGGAACGGGAGCCAGCGTTTTGAGGTCGGGCACCAGCAAATGATCGCGATAGTTGCGTTCTTCGTGCAGTCCCGATTTGGGAACGACCATTGAGGCTGTATCAAGGGCCAATGTACCGCCGTAGAAGTTTAGCCCTTTGCGCGTGTAGCCTTCTACTTTGTCGATCGGCACCACCTTGAGTCGAGAAACCCCGTGTAGATCGGGCAGTTCAAACCGCACATATTCAACGTTCTGCGCTCTAAGGGTGGCGATAAATTCGGCAATTGGGTCGATCGTTTGTTCTGGCTTCGTAATTTCCATGACCATGACAACACCTCCGTAAATTACACTTTTTTCAGGTCGCTAGAACGGCTGTGTGAGGCTTTGATGTCTCTCCCCATATGGTTAATGATCTCAGGAAATCGCATATGGAGAAACCAACCTGCGCCCACCACTAAATACAGTAAAAACAAATAAGAAAACACATTGTAATAAACCGTCGGAACCGGAAACAAACTAGATTTACCGGGAGTGCCAACATTTCTGAGAACCGGAACGATCATAAAAGCTACACTCAATATTGCAAACACTACATCACTCCAGCGCAATTGGTGTTCTCGATGAAGATAAACGGGAGCGGCGATCGAGATCAAACTATAAGCCACCAAAAATCCGTAGGTTGTGATCGTGCCAAAGTAGCCTGCTTAACACTACGAGAATCGTTACCTAAAATTCGTAGCAATCGTTACTGACCGCAGAAGATCACATTTGTTGAATCATTTCACACTCACTAACGCATCGTCGCAATACTCATTAACCATTGGTGTGCGATACCCGTCTGATGTCCACAGCGTCGGAAAAAAACTCTCATCAACTTCAGCACTGCCGATTCGACGATAGCGACCAAAAATATAGTCCGTTCCGACTCCGGGCGATCGAAAGCAAATATCCAGCGGAAAGGTGCTAATTGAGAAACTGCGGCGAGTCAAATCAGCCGTCTGGTTGCGTCCCGATCCGTGCCAAAGGTTGCCGTCGAGAAACACACATCCACCCGGAGAAAGCTCTGCCGCAACGATCGTCCCAGTTTGTTTCGCTTCTTGGGCAGCATCCCAGAGGGGTTGTCGATAGTCGGCTTGAGGTGCGTGCAAAAATCGAAAGCGATCGTGACACTCCCATTTATGAGAACCGGGGACAAATTCTAGCGTTCCGGCGGCGGCGGTGGCGTTGTCGAGTGCAATCCAGCAGGTGACGATCGCAGAGGGCGCAATGCTAGAAACGAGGGTATTGTTGCGGTGAAAGGAGACTTCGGGCGCGTTGGGAGGCTTGATCCAGCAGCTATCGAGGGCAAACCGTCCCCCTGACCAGCCTGCGAGGGTTGCGTTGAGACGGGCGATTTGGGCAGAGAGTGAAAAGCTGGCAACGGTACGATCGCAGCGCCACAAGCCAGACATTTGGCGAGTTGCGTTGGGCTGACTTAAGCCGGGCCGACCATGCCATTCGTCGGGGTAGATGCCTGTTTCTAACTGAGTGGCGAAGAGGGGATCGAGGCGATCGTTGAGGCGATCGACCTGATCGAAGGTGAGAAACTTCTCCACAATGAGAAATCCCTGTTCACGAAACTGATTAATTTGCGTTTGGGTTAGCTGCATGGGGTAGGACATTAGACACTGGACTTTGGACTTTGGGGAAACGTGGATTTGATAAAATTCTTTCGCTTCGTTGTTAGGAGCTTCTGCCCCCCAACCCCCCAATTTGGGGGACTTCAAGAGAAGAGTTCCAAAGTCCCTTAGTCGTGGGGATTTAGCTTGCTCCCTGCTTGACTGACAAAACTAGGAAGCTGGAATGCAAGAGAGGACAGTAAATTC